>JAUWQL010000034.1 GCA_030611105.1 Bacteroidales bacterium | reverse complement strand
CAACAGATTTTTTGCGAAGGTAATGGGGCATGCCCCATTACCTTCAATTATTATCTAATCTGTTGCACTTACTAATTGAATTTTCGCGATCTTAGTCCGGAGGTTAATCAACAGAAAAATTCCAGATAAACAATCGGATATTAATTCCGGTTCTAATAATAAAATTTTATTATTAATTATCAACATGACAAGATTTTTAATCCTGGTTTTCTTAATTTTAAAAACTGGTTTTTACATTATTTTCTAATATATAATCTTCAAAAAATCAACTATTTAAAATGATAAAATTTACACATTTACATGTTCATACTCAATATTCAATCCTGGATGGCGCTTCTGATATAAAAAATCTGATAAAAAAAGCCAAAAATGATGAGATGCCTGCTGTTTGTATTACTGATCACGGCAACATGTTCGGTGTAAAACATTTTTTTAACGAAGCTAAAAAGCAGGGAATAAAACCAATTATTGGTTGCGAAATATATATTACTAAAAAAAGCAGATTCGAAAAAATGGGAAAAGAAGATCGTAGTGGTTTCCATTTAATTTTGTTGGCAAAAAACAGAAAGGGCTATGAAAATCTTATCAAACTGGTTTCTTATGCATGGGTAGAAGGTTTTTACTATACTCCGCGAATCGACTGGGAGTTATTGCGTGAATATCATGAAGGATTAATTGCATCTTCAGCTTGTTTGGGAGGGGAAATTCCCCAGGCTATTATGAAAAATAGTGAAACAGCTGGTGAAAAAATGGCTTTACAATACAAGGAACTTTTTGGTGAAGATTTTTACCTTGAACTTATGCGCCATAAATCCGGTGATCCCAAAAAAGATGAAGATGTATATAACAATCAGGTTAAGGTAAATGAAGTCTTAATCAGAATTTCACAGAAACATAATATAAAGTTAATTGCTACAAACGATGCTCACTTTATTAATGCCGAAGATGCCAACGCACACGATCGCTTAATTTGTTTAAACACAGGCAAAGATCTTGATGACCCAAACAGAATGTCATATACCAAACAGGAATATTTTAAAACCCAGGAAGAGATGAATAAGCTCTTTGAAGACGTTCCTGAAGCATTGGAAAATACAAACGAAATTGTTGGTAAGATTGAAGACTTTGAACTGGATCAGGATCCTGTAATGCCTGAATTTGATCTGCCAGAAGGATTTGAAAATGAGGATGATTATTTACATCACCTGACTTATGAAGGCGCAAAAACACGATACGGAGAACTCAAAGAAGAAATTAAGGAACGAATAGATTTTGAACTCTCGGTTATTAAAAAGATGGGGTTCCCAGGTTACTTTCTTATAGTACAGGATTTTTTAAATGCTGCAAGAGAAATGGGTGTTTCTGTTGGGCCTGGACGTGGTTCCGCAGCAGGATCGGTAGTAGCATATTGTAACAGAATTACCGATATCGATCCTATAAAATATAATTTACTTTTTGAGCGTTTCCTGAATCCCGACCGTATTTCAATGCCTGATATTGATATTGATTTTGATGAAGACGGCCGTGAAAAAGTACTCGAATGGGTTGTAAACAAATATGGAGAAAAACGTGTAGCGCAAATTATTACCTTCGGAACAATGGCTGCTAAAATGGCTATTCGCGATGTTGCACGTGTTGAGAAACTCCCGTTAAGTGATGCAGATAGATTAGCTAAACTTGTTCCGGAAAGACCAGGGATATCTCTAAAAAAAGCTTTTGAAGAAGTCCCGGAATTAAAAGAAGCTAAAAATTCGAGTAACGAATTAATTAAACGCACATTAAAATTTGCTGAAACCCTAGAAGGCTCTGTTCGTCATACCGGTTTGCATGCTTGCGGTATAATCATTGGCCGTAATGACTTAATTGAACATATTCCTGTTTGTACTTCAAAAGATTCGAAGCTTCTTGTTACCCAGTTCGATGGAAGTCATGTGGAGTCAGTCGGGATGCTTAAAATGGATTTCCTCGGGTTAAAAACATTATCAATTATTAAAGATGCCGTTGAAAATGTAAAAGAATCACACGAAACCGAAATTGATATTGTAAACATTCCTCTCAACGATGAAAAAACATTGGAACTTTACAGTAATGGAGAAACAACGGGTTTGTTTCAGTTCGAATCGCCCGGAATGAAAAAGCATCTTCGTGCTTTAAAACCGAACCGCTTCGATGATTTAATTGCCATGAATGCGCTTTATCGTCCGGGACCAATGGATTATATACCTTCGTTTGTTGCACGAAAGAATGGTAAAGAACCTATAAACTATGATCTTCCTGAAATGGAAGAATATCTGCGAGACACCTATGGCATTACTGTTTATCAAGAACAGGTGATGCTTCTTTCCCAAAAACTTGCCGGGTTTACAAAAGGGCAGGCCGATTCGTTGCGTAAAGCAATGGGGAAAAAGAAGAAGGACTTGATGGAGCAACTAAAAGAAAAATTTGTTGCAGGTTGTAAAGAAAATGGTCACGATGAAAAAATAGTGCAAAAAATATGGAGCGATTGGGAATCCTTTGCCCAATATGCATTTAACAAATCTCACTCAACATGTTATGCTTATGTTTCATATCAGACTGCTTACTTAAAAGCTCACTTCCCTGCTGAATATATGGCCGCCGTTTTAAGCCGTAATTTTACCGATATAAAAAAGATTACCATCTTTATGGATGAAGCCAAAAGAATGGGAATCTCAGTTTTTGGACCTGATATTAACGAAAGTAATCTAAAATTTAATGTAAATAAAACTGGTGACATTCGTTTTGGACTCGGCGCAATTAAAGGAGTAGGAGAAGCTGCTGTCTTAAAAGTTGTTGAAGAAAGAAAAACAAATGGTCCTTTCAAAAATATTTATGATTTTGTAGAACGTGTAAATCTAAGCCAGGTAAATAAAAAGAATTTAGAAGCATTAGCTACTGCCGGAGCATTTGACAATCTTGATAATATTAAACGTGGACAGTATTTTTCTTTAGACGAAAAAGAAAATTCGTTTATTGAAAACTTGCTTCGTTATGGGAACAAATATCAAAACGATCAAAACAGCCAACAGCAATCATTATTCGAAGGTGCTGATACAATTGAAATTGCTAAACCTCCTATTCCTGCAAATAACGACTGGCAAAAGTTAGAAAAGTTAAATCGTGAAAAGGAATTAATTGGTGTTTATTTGTCTGCTCATCCTTTAGATGATTATAAATTTGAGTTTGACAATTTCTGCAATGCAAAATTAAGCGAATTTGTTGATTTAAATAACATTAGAGGTAGAGATTTAACCATTGTAGGAATTGTAATTGAGGTAAAACACTCCATGACTAAAACGGGAAAACCTTTCGGGTTTTTAACTATTCAAGATTACACCGATTCGTATAGATTTGCTTTGTTTGGAAAAGATTATGAAAATTTTAGAAAGTATTGTTATGTTAATTATCCATTACTTATTAAAGGTAGAGTGCAACCACGCCCTTACAATGATAAGGAGCTTGAATTTAAAATTAAAAATATAATGTTACTTAGTCAGGTCAGAGAAGAACAAGTAAAAAGCATTTTATTCACAATCCCTTATGATATTATTGATCAAACCTTTATTGATGAACTTAAAAAAAATGCATTTGAAAAAGAAGGAAAAACCCAAATTAAATTTAAAGTAATTGATAAAGAAGCAAATACTGCAGTTGATTTTATATCAAGAACAAAAGGAATCTATATTTCAGATAAATTAGTTGACTATCTGTATAAAAATTCAGAGATACAATATTCAATAAATTAAACTTTTTATATATAACTTTGTATCCTTATTTATATTTGAAATTAAATTTATAAAAACATAAAATTTTAAAATTATGACAGTAGAAGTTAACGATTCAAATTTTGAAGAAATAGTATTAAAATCTGACAAACCTGTTATTGTAGATTTTTGGGCAGAATGGTGTGGCCCTTGCAGAATGATCGGCCCAATTGTTGAAGAGTTATCAGAAGATTATAAAGACCAGGCTATTTGCACAAAACTTGATGTTGATAGCAGTCCCGGAGTTGCATCAAAATACGGAATCAGAAATATACCTACAATTTTATTCTTTAAAAATGGTGAAATTGTTGACAAACAAGTAGGTGCTGTTCCAAAAAGTAATCTTGAAGCAAAACTAAAACTTTTATTATAACAAAAATTCATTTTTTCTTTTTTTTCATAATTCAAGGGCATGAAAAATAATTTTCATGCCCTTTTTATTTGTCATCTTTTTTTAAATCATTATTTTTATTTACTAAAGCTGAAATACAAAAAATATTTGGTGATAAATGGAGAAATATTCTAACTTAACTATAAAAGACTGGGCTGTTGAAGATCGCCCTCGTGAAAAACTTATAAAAAAGGGTGTCCAAAGTTTAAGCGATGCCGAAATTATTGCTCTTTTAATCGGGTCAGGTACCAAAAATGAATCCGCAGTTGAGCTATCCAAGAAAGTACTTAAATCTGCCAATAATAATTTAAATGAATTAGGTAAACTTAATATTCGTGATTTAACCAAGATGAAAGGTATTGGAGAAGCTAAAGCCATTACAATTCTGGCAGCACTTGAATTGGGCAGAAGAAGAAAAATATCGGAAATAATTATAAAAAAGAAAATAACACAAAGCAAAGATGTGTTCGAATTATTTCAACCAACAATAGGAGATCTTCCTCATGAAGAATTCTGGATTCTTTTATTAAACAGATCAAACCGTATAATTGAAAAAATTAAAATTAGTCAGGGAGGTGTTTCCGGTACGGTAATCGATGTTAAAATAATTTTAAAGCATGCAATTGAAAAATTGGCTTCATCAATTATTTTATGTCATAATCACCCCTCAGGAAACAAGGCCCCAAGCAGTGCAGATGATGCTATAACCGACAAATTAAAAAGTGGGGCAAAATTGCTTGACATCCAGGTAATTGATCACATAATTGTTGCAGATGTAGAATATTTTAGCTACGCTGATGAAGGAAAGCTCTGATGATAAAGTTTAAAAGATATTTTATAGTTGATAATCATATGATGACTAAATTACAACTATCTCATCTAATTATTTGTAAATAAACAAGTCATCGTATGACTTGCTAATTTAAAGAACTACAGGATTATTGGAAAAACGAGAAAATGGATTTAACTTTGAACATTTATAAATTGCTAATTTAAAATAACTGATATGCTGCATATACTTGCTCAAAAAAATTCCTTGCTAAACCAATTTATTGCAGAATTGCGTGATAAAGAAGTTCAGAAAGATAGTTTGCGTTTCAGAAAAAACATGGAGCGAATCGGAGAAGTATTTGCCTATGAAATAAGTAAGCACTTAGATTATAAAGAAAAAGAAATAACAACTCCCTTAGGTGTTTCAAAAATAAATATCCCAACTTCGAAAATTGTAATCGCCACAATTCTGCGTGCAGGATTACCTTTTCATAACGGATTATTAAATTATTTTGACACTGCTGAAAATGCATTTATCTCGGCTCACCGAAAATACCATAAAGATGGGTCTTTCACCATACAATTTGAGCATTTATCAAGCCCTGATATTGAAGGTAAAATCCTGGTTCTTTCTGACCCTATGCTCGCTTCAGGAGCCTCAATGGAAATTGCATATAAAGCCTTAATTGAAAGGGGAAAACCTAAACATACGCATATAGTTACAATTATTGCCAGCAACCAGGGAATAAATTATGTAAAAAAACATATCAATATGAAAAATGTTACCATTTGGGCCGGTAATGTTGATGACGAACTAACATCAAAATCATATATTGTTCCTGGGCTGGGTGATGCCGGAGACTTAGCCTTTGGGAGTAAAATGTAGTTTCTCCTGTTTTCGACACTGGGTCACCTAATAAAATATTCAATGATAAATATTGATTCTAACAATTTTAATAAAATGCTAACAATCAGAAAAACTGTACTATATGGTATATAAATTCTTATTCTTTGTTTAATATAAATTGTTTTGAAAACACTTGGGGTCACCCAAAAATTTCATAAATAAATTGCAATTACATAACAATCAGCTTAATACAATAATATTAAGAAAATGTGTGTCGAAAACAGGAAAAACATATCAATATGAAAAATGTTACCATTTGGGCTGGTGATGTTGATGACGAACTAACATCAAAATCATATATTGTTCCCGGGCTGGGCGATGCCGGCGATTTGGCTTTTGGCAGTAAAATGTAATTAACCGGAAAGCCGTTTCTAACATTCAACTGCCTGGCTTTTAATATATTTATCATGTCAAATTGTTGCTGGTTACTCGTTACTTGTTTGTCTCAATAAATATAATAAGCCAATCATAGAAAAAGAATATCTAATTGCATGTTGATTTTAGACAAACTTAAAATTGATAACTGCAATATAATACCAATTATTCATCATAGTGTCGTATAAAGAAATTAAATTATTTTTTTCATTTATGAGGCATAAAACATTTGCATAGCCAAAGCTACGGAAATTTTTTCTACCGAAATAAATGGGAAAAGGAAGTAATTTATATGCGACAATATGGTGCATAAATGGTATAACACCTTTTGTATCCCAAAATCTGTAATTGGCAGTTTTTAGTAACTACTTTCAAATAGTACATTTTTACTTGATTAACATCCTTTCTCAGCATTAAAATTGAATATTTGTTATAACAACAAGTTTACCCACAAGCTGAAAACCCACCGCGCATTTTACACATTTGGTTTTTTGCTACTTCACAAATCCAGCTTTAAAAAACCAAAAGAGTAAAATTTCCTACCCAAACGGAATGATAATTATAGTACTCATTTAATGAGATATTCATAAAGATTGTTTACATTTGTACTTTGAAATAAATAGTCAAAAATGAACCGAATAAAAGAGATTTTAGGAACGAAAGGGATAACTCAAAAATGGTTGGCTAAACAAATGGGAAAGAGTTACAATATGGTAAATTCTTACGCACAAAACAGGAGACAACCAAGTTTAGAAGACTTATACAAAATTGCAGAAATATTAGATGTAGAAGTCAACGAATTATTAATCGAGAGAAAAGAATTATAATATGGCAACTTCAACAATCTTACGGCAGTTAGGATTTGAGAGAGCTGTTGATGTGAATTCAAAAGTTCAAACAGACAGTCAAGCTGCTATAGTGGAATTCGTTAAGGATTTTGAAATAGATAAAATCTATTTTTGCGATGATGAAATCAATAGTTATCCGGCAGTCTTTCTTAAGCAGGTGGTTTCTTTTGATGTTGACACTTTAAAGCAAATAACAAAAATTCAACGTAAGATATGGAATTATAAAAAGGTGCTGTTTTTATACGTACATAATGAAACCGAGATACGCATTTATAATTGTGCTGAAAAACCATTTGCCATAAAGCAGGATGATACTAATTTTGAAAAAGAACTTCAGAAACTTGAAATAAAAAGAGCTACTTTATCAGATAAAGAATCATTTAATGACTTAAACAAAGTATTTTCTTCAATAGCCATTAACACGGGTGTTATCTGGACATTAGAAGAGGCAGCAGCAATACGGAATAAAATTAATTTACAACATAAGGTAGATAAATTCTTAGTTGATAGCTTGTTTAATACCGCAAAAGAATTGCAAAATCAAGGATTAGGTATTGATTTGATTCATAAAATAATAATGCGTTCTTTGTTCCTCTTATATTTAGAAGACAGGAAAGCAACTGATGAGAAATTTTATTCACAGTTTAAACCAAACGCAGCTTCATACTTTAATATTTTAGAAGACGTAAAAGCGACTTATGCTCTTTATAAGAAATTAGCTGAACGATTCAATGGAAGTTTATTTACGCTTTCTGATAATGAAATTCGTTTAAACTTAGAACAACTTCAATTAATCAAAGAGTGTTTTATAAGTGGAAATGATGGAAGCAAACAAACTAAACTTTTTGCTGATTGGAGATTATTTGATTTTAAAATTATTCAAATAGAATTATTAAGTGAAATTTATGAGAATTTTCTTGCTAAAATAGACCCTTTAAAGAAACAACAAACAGGCACTTATTACACACCTCCATCTCTGGTTGAATTAATCCTAAATGAAAAGCTACCAACAAATAACAAAGAAGATAACTATAGTGTAAAAATATTAGACCCGACATGTGGTTCAGGAATTTTTCTTGTTGAAAGCTTTAAGAGATTGGTGAAACGCCATGAGAATAAATTCAATAAAAAACTTTCTGATTTTGATGAACTCAAAACATTGCTAACTAACAATATTTTTGGAATAGAATTGCAACCACAAGCAATTAAAGTAGCTGCATTCAGTCTATACTTAGCTTTGGTTGATAATTTGAACCCAAAAACAATATGGCAAGAAGAAAAAAATAAATTACCGGCTCTTATTAATAATCCTAATGACGATTCCTTAAAAGTACAGGGCTACAATTTATTTTGCAGAGATACTATTGAAGAGAATAAGGAGATAGAAAAAATTAAGTTTGACCTAGTTGTTGGAAACCCACCGTTTGGAACGACAAACTTATTGCCATCAATAAGGCACTATTGTGATAAGAATGGTTTTGCAAAAGAAATGGTTTTACCATTCCTCCACAAAGCGATTACGTTTTCTCCTACCGGAGAAATTGCTCTTATTTTTAACACAAAGGTCTTGACCAACACAGGTTCAACATATCAAAAATTTCGAGAATGGTTGTTCAATGAGACTTATGTAGAAAAAGTATATAATTTTTCTATTCTCAGAAAAGCACCCAAAAGTTTTGGAGGACAACTATTCGGCTCTGCTGTAGGTCCAATTAGTATTGTTTTTTATAAAAAGATAAATCCTCAAAATGCTTCTGACAGGATTGTTTATTATGCACCTAAAACATATGTAAAAAGCAACATCTTGGAAGGTGTTTCTATTGACAGTACTGATGTAAAATTCCTTCCAAGAGAAGAATGTCAAAAACCAGAGACTAAGATTTGGAAAATTGCTATGTGGGGCGGAATGGGTGATTATTCATTTTTTAGTAAGTTAAAACAATCTAATTCATTAGGAAAGTATTTAAATAAAAAAGGTGTTAAAAAAGGCTTAGGGTTACAATTTCTAGATAAATCAACGAAAAAGCCTATCGAAAACAAAGATATACCCCAAACATATATTCTGCCTGAAAATATCGGGAGATATAAATCATATTCTTTTTCAAAATTAAAGGATGGACTAACCCAGAAATCAATTGTGCTCTATCAAAATCATTATGGCGTTTCATTTTCTGAAATTTCGACTATAGATGTTTTTAGGAGAACTGGTGCAGAATCTGTGTATAAAGCTCCTCAATTATTAGTTAAAGAAGGTCTTATTGATTGGAAGATATGTTCTTCTTTTATAAATACAAGTTGTGCTTTCAACAGCAAGGTTCTTGGATTAAGTTATCATGATGATAAGATATTAAAAGGACTTACTTGCTTTATAAATTCCAAATTTGCTTACTATTTTTTATTTATTTATTCTGCCTCTATTGGAATTGAGAGAGAGGAAATTAAACCAAATGAGATTTATAGTTTACCTTTTAATTTGGAGGATTCTGATTTATACTATTTAGCTGAGTTATATGATAAATATTTTAATGACAATACCATTTTCAATCAAGATATTCATAAGTTTGAGAATGATATTGACAACTATATTTTTTCATTATATAATTTTTCTAAAGATGAGTTGAGTATTATTGATAATTTTATAAATTACTCTCTTCCTCTATTGTCAAAGAAGAATAATCTCCCATTTAATCCAGTAGATATTAACCATTGTCTGGAATACTCAAATAAGATTTGTGTAGAACTAAATGACTTTTTAGATGGTCAAGATTTATTTGCTAATGCTATGGTATTTGACATTAATAGATTCTCTCCGTTAATGGCAATTAAGATTTCATTTGAGGATGCGGAAAAGAGTTTATTCAAATCAAAAGAAGATATAAATAATGAATTAAAAAAATTGGATAGGCAGTTATGGGAGGAAAAAGCAACCAATATCTATTTTAGAAAAAAACTAAATTATAAGGTTAGTGATGATTTATATTATATCATACGACCCAATCAAAGACGCTTCTGGACAGAATCAATGGCAATGGAAGATGCCTCAGGGTTAATTCTTGAAATTTTAAACGAGGATTAATTTATGGGTGCACAAAATAAAGTTAAGAATGCATTTCGAACTGGATTTGAAAACCGATGCTTGAAGTTATTAGTAGCAGCATATGAAAATGCAATCCAAGATAAGACAATATCACTTGATTGGGATGAAAATTATATCACATCACAACTGCATGAATAGATTGATTCTAACCAATTAAGATTAGATTGGTCAATTATTAGCAATGTGGAGCATCACCTTCCTAAAAAATCCATTACCAAAATGAAAGGCTTTGCGGCAAAGTATCCAAGAATTGATTTAAGGTTCGCAACAATTAAATCAAGCCTGGAATATCAATACTTTTTTGAAGCGAAAAACTTAAAGGAAAATAGTTCTGCTCTAAAACGAAGATACATTGATACAGGCATTGAAAGTTTTAATTCAAAAAAGTATTCTAACGGATGTTTGGTAGCATATTTATTGAGTGGCAATGTAGAGTTAACGATAGGAGGAATTAACTCCTTATTGGTGAAAGATAATAGAGATAAAGAAAGCTTGAGTAAGGAATATTGCAAATATCATGATAATTTTTACGAATCTTCACATTCAAATATGCAATGTTTGAAACACTATATTTTTGACTTTACATTAATACAAAATTAGTTTTTGAATATGCCCCACGCTGAAAGTCATACACATTGCCAAGTCGCTGCAAGCCAACTGCACAATCCAAAACTTGTCAAAGAGTATGCCTTCCTCAACACAGACGGAAGAAAAACAGTCGAGTAGGTAAAGGGGAATTTCACCCCTAAACCTCTCACAGAACCGTACATGAACCTCTCAATTCATACGGATCTTCGAACTCTCGCAACCATCTCAGGTTGACAGGTTGAAAACAAGCTCATCCCCACATTTGCAGGTTGGCAAAATTACCTTGAGTCCGTTAACCCCTTCGCTCATCCTTGCTTTCACAAGGCTTAATCTGGCACAAGTCGCTACTACGGGTTAATCCGTCCCTATTCCGCTGTATTGATACTCTGTGCCTTGCCCTACGGGTTTTCGGCATTCTCTCTTTACACCAGCATATAGGTTCTCCTGTTCCTTAGATGAGCCAAAATATAGTTCCTGCCGTCTCTACACCGAACACCTAAACAGTCAATAAACTGGTAATTTCTGCTCTTATCCCGACAACACTGGTGAAATGTCGGTTTTAAGTGTTATAAAAGTTACTTACGATGCCTCGTCGATCGGTTCACTTTCGTTCAGCTCCTATATTCACTCCTGACAGGTATTGCCTGCCTTTTCCCTAGCCGTTCAATACCAACCCCTTGAAAGGGAAGCACCGTAGGGCGGATTGGAAACACTTCCAGTAAAGCGTATCCGAGAGACCAACCATCTATTAAGGGATTGAGTAAATATGTATGTGAGTCCTCCAAATTCTCTATATCTGGCTCGTTGCTTAGTATTTAATCAATATTCATAGATGTCTCTCATCTCATCTAAAGTTATGATGAATCAATTTCAAAGAACGTAATTCCTGTTTGACAGGTGGATTACTATATTCAAAAGCGCCCTGATTCATCGCAGGACACACGCCAGTGGGTAACAGGACAATATAAGTCAGTTGGCGGGAAAGTGCTAAATTAAACGAATGAATTATAAACAAACATATTTGCAATTTGAGAGGAAGGTGCTACAGGGTGACAACCGCCTCATATTGCAAACGTTGAAAAAAATGCCGCAAGCAGACGAAGTAAAACCTTTTAATAATTACAACTTTCTAACTTCAGAAACATCCTCGCATTCCGCAAGCAATTCACTTAAAGTTTTATTAAGTTTTGGATGAGTATATTCTGGTGAAATTTCTACCAATGGTTCCATCGTAAATCTTCTTTCATGTAATCGTTCATGTGGAATAATTAATTCCTGTTCATGAATTATTTCATCATTATAAAATAAAATATCAATATCTATTGTTCTTGATGAATACTGCTCTGATTGTCTTACTCGTCCTAATTCTTTCTCAATTTCAAAACATTTATTTAAGACTTTTTTAGGAGATAAATCTGTTGAAACAATCAAAACCTGATTTAAGAAGTCTTGTTCAGAATTAAAGCCCCAAGGCGTAGTTTCATAAATTGAAGATTCCTTAACAATCTTTCCTATCTTTTCCACTATTATCTTTTTAGCTCTTTCTAACAAGCTATATCGATCGCCCAAATTGCCTCCAGTTAATAAATAAACCCGATTCATTGTATATAATAAATTAAAAGCATCCTTTTTCAACTACAAATGTAACATCAAATAATAATTTATTGTTTGTATAATAGTTTTAAAAAATATAATTTTAACATCTTTCAATAAAGTCTAACTAAATACAATTAATAATGAAAAGTTTTTTTAAATATTTATTAGCGTCTGTACTAGGTGTTTTAATAGCTGGTATCTTAATGTTTCTTATAATTATCGGTGGGATTGGAGCAATGGTTTCATCGCAAGATCAAGCTGTAAAAATAAAACCACAAACTGTGTTGCACATGCAACTGGATCAACCAATTAAGGATAGAAGCAATAAGAACCCAATGGAAAGTTTTGATTTTTCATCCTTTAAACCCGTTCCTCAGTTGGGTTTGAATGATATCCTTAAAAATCTTAAGAAAGCTAAAAACGATGCTGATATTGATGGCATTTACCTTGATCTGACAATTATTCCTGCAGGAATAGCAACAATAGAAGAAATAAGAAATGCATTAATCAACTTTAAAGAATCGGGTAAATTTATTTTAGCTTATGCTGATTACTATACACAACCTACATATTACCTGGCAAGTGTTGCCGATAAAATTTACCTTAATCCGAAAGGCGTATTAACTTTTGTAGGCCTTCGTTCGGAAATTATGTTTTTTAAAGAAACAATGGCTAAGTTAGGTATTGAACCTCAGATTATTCGTCACGGTAAATTTAAAAGTGCCGTTGAACCCTTTATGTATAATAAAATGAGTGATGAAAATCGTGAGCAAATCATGACCTACATGGGCTCTATTTGGAATAATATGCTTGATGGTATTTCTAAAGAACGACAAATTAGTATTAAAACATTAAATGAATTAGCCGATAATTTAACTTTAAAAAATGCTCAAGCAGCAATTGATAACGGACTAATTGACGGATTAAAATATAAAGACGAAATTTTGGCTGAATTAGCCGAGTTAACAGGAAAAACAAATGATGAAAAAATAGAAGCTGTTTCGCTTGCTAAATATACTAAAGTGCCTAACAAGAAACGCAAATCATTAGAAAAGAATAAAATAGCAGTAGTTTATGCCAGTGGTAATGTTATGATGGGCGAAGGAGCTGAAGGAACTATTGGCTCTGACCGTATATCAAAGGCTATTCGCAAAGCCAGAAAAGATTCCTCTGTTAAGGCAATTGTTTTCAGAGTTAACTCCGGTGGCGGAAGTGCATTAGCTTCAGAAGTTATATGGCGCGAAATAAAATTAGCACAAGAAGTTAAACCCGTTATTGCATCTCTGGGAGATGTTGCTGCTTCAGGTGGATATTATATTGTTGCACCTGCTCAGAAAATTATTGCAAGTCCAAATACAATAACAGGGTCAATCGGTGTTTTCGGATTATTATTTAATGGTAAAGATTTACTAAATAACAAATTAGGTATACATGTAGATGTTGCTAAAACCAATAAATATGCAGATATGGGAACCTTTAGTCGTAAATTAACAGCTCAGGAAAGGGAAATTATTCAGTACAGCATTGAAGAAATTTATAAAACATTTATAAGTCATGTAGCTGAAGGCCGTGATATGACTAAAGAAGAAGTTGATGAAATAGGACAAGGGCGTGTTTGGAGTGGTGTAAATGCTATTGATATTGGTTTGATTGATGGCTTTGGTGGTTTAGAAGATGCTATTGAACTTGCAGCTGAAGCTGCAAATTTGGAAACATACAGAATTGTTGATTATCCAAAATTAAAAGATCCGTTCCAAAAATTATTAGAAGATCTTCAGGGTAATGTAAAAACATCTATTCTTAAACAAGAACTTGGTACTGAATATAAATATTACGAATCATTAAAAAACATAACTGAACAACAAGGAATTCAGGCAAGAATACCTTACGAAATAGATATTTACTAATAATATTGGCTGTTTTGGGATAATCAGATTTTTGTAAGAATTTTTAGCTATAAGTGCTTTTGTAGTTAAATTTCCTGAAACAGCCTTTTCAAAGTTTAACATAATGAAAAAGTTTAAAGACTGTATTTAAAACTAAAATTAGTACACAACAAACTCCGTCTCGCCATGTCCCGCCATTTGATCAAAATTCATTCCCTCAGCAATTACTTTTACCCTCATTTTTTGATCGGAATTATAAAAATAGATTTTCCTCTTTCCAGTTTTATCAATTCGTAAATTCTGATTCCAATACAAAGTATTACGTATATCATATGTGGCTAATTTATCTTCATTATTCTTGTAAATTGGACTATAAAACTCTCTGGAAAATCTATATCCTTTATAATCAACCTTATTTTTGTAAATACTCTTATATTCTCCAGGTACAAAATCATAACCTTTTTTAAGAGTAATTTCAATAAGACCACCTAAACTACCGCCTTGATATCTTAAAGCTGCAGCTGGATTTTTAACAATTTTAACACTTTCAATATCATTATAGTTTAAGTTGTCCAAAATACTAATATCTTCTCCCATTGGCATACCATCAATTACAATAAGAGCTCCACTGTGATTTATTAAAGAATTATACCCCCTGAACATAATCTTACCGTTATCCACTCTAATATTTGTTGTCATTTTAATAATAACTTCAATAAACCCCATCCCTCCCATTGCTGGGGATGAAACATGGCCAATATCTTTACCTTTCATTACTATTTCATGATAAACTTTTCGTCGAGTGGCTTCTTCAATTTTAACTCGTCTTTTACCAATTACTCTCACCTCTTCAATTAAAGTAGTCTGAGCATCAAAGTCTTTATAATAATCTTGTTCCTCGGTACTATTTATAATTGATTCGTACTTATACAAATTCAAAAAACTTTTATTCACCGGAACGCTTTCCAGATAATTATCTATTAATGAATAATAATTACTATTTAAGGCTATATTAACATTACTCTCTCCTCCTTTGCGACTTGCTGCTATTACTAAAATACCTGTATCAACAATCGAAATATAATCCTTAGCAGTAAAATAAAATTCTCCATTTTCATCAGATTTTTTACTAATTACTTTTAACTGATATGGATTAAATAATTGGATATTCGCATTTTTTACAGATTTCCCTCTATAATTCGTTATAGTCCCTTTGATAAATTTTTTGTTCTTTTCATAAACACTTTCAACATTATCAGAATTAATTATTTTATCCCATTTAAACCTTCGCCAACCTTTAGTCATTAATATTAAATCCACATAGTCTTTTTCCACATTTTGACCATTCATTAAATATTGGTCCGGTAAATTTTCTCCCAATTCGCCATCAAATAAATTATATGTTACTATATGATTGTAGTTATCCGGAATTATTGCTGATCCATCAACAACAGCTAAAGATAAATTAGCAGAAACAGGATCTCCTTTAGCATCAGTAACCAAAATATCTAAACTTACCTTTTCTTTTGGCCGATAGGTTTTTTTGTTTGCCTTTATTTGAATTTTTAATCTCTTTTCTGTCGGGATATATAACAATCTTTCAGCTATTGGAATATAATTATTTGTAAAAACAGTAAACTGACTTATGCCCTCAGGAAGTTTACTGATTAGTATCATAACCTGATTCTGACTTCGTAAATTAATCCTACCCGTCCAGTATGTTTTATCTCCCGAATATAATACTCCAAAAACATCCTGGCTTCTTAAATCTTCCGATACATTTAAATCAATGGATATTGTTTTCATTTCCTGATAATCAACCCTTAAAGAAATCCCACTTGATTTAGCTTGTGGAAGCACAACTGATTCTTTTGATTTGTAGGGTTGTAAAATATCAATGTAATATTTTTGATTTCTTTTTGGTGTAAATGTAAAATTTCCTATGCCAGTATATGATGTTTTTATTGAATCCAGAATATTACCTAAGCTATCTTTTAGTAATCCCTGAATATTTATCAAATTATTATAATCATCGTATACTTCAAAAGCAACCCTGTTTTTTACTTCTTCTATTAACTCACCTCCCTCAGGGAAAAATCGAACCTGATAAGTAGTTCCTTTAACGGGTATTTTTATTTTACTTCTTACATTGTAGTTTAGATAATTGCTCGTTGCCTCAACATATAATTGGTTTTTCAACTCCTTATCTGGAATTTGCATGCGAACTTTTACATTTCCACCTTTTGTACTAATTGATTCTATTTTAGAATACTTCTTTTTGCCGCTTACTAATGAAATCTTAACCGGAATATTTTCTAAAGCTTGATTATCCTTTGTTAAAACAAGTAATTGCACATCTATAGAATCTCCTAAATTATAGTAGCCTGAATAATTTTTTATAACTATCTGAAATGGTGGTCGGTTCTCATAAACTTTTACAATCTTTGAGTATAAATTAGTACTATCGACATTTTGCATATTATTTGAATACGCCACCAGTTTATAATCTCCATCATCCAAATATTTCGGAATAATTAAATCTCCGCTTGATGTTCCATACGAAACCTTAAAATACTCTTTTACAATCTCTTCGTTTTTATCATTAAATAAAGAAAGGATTAATACATTACTGGATAAAGATCTAACATGATTAAATTTTGTAAAATATGCTTTAAACCACAAGGTATCTCCTAATTGATATACATCTTTATCTGTATGTAGATAAACTTTTTCAGTAGCTGATTTTATAAAATATAGTTCAATATTTTTCTTTAGCTTATCAAATACAGCATCTGAAACATTCGGATAAAAACTTTGAAAACTTATTGATAATAAAATAATTAGTGTCAGAATTATTTTTTTATGGTTCATAATAATTGGCTTTGGGTTCTTTATTTCTAATTAAAAGATTATTAACTTTAATATAACCCTATATATTTATAGTAAAAAAAGAATTGCAAACTAAATATTTAATTGTCCTTAAACAAATGTAAAATAGAATGAATTGGGGAAAGTATTTATGATAAAAAAATGGGTGATTAGAAAATTTATTTCATGTCTAATCACCCAATTTTATAGTCAGCAAGTAAATTAAGTCATACTGTAAAAATCATTCCCCTTGTCATCAACAAGTAAAAATGCCGGAAAATCTTTAACTTCGATTCGGTAAATGGCTTCCATTCCCAGTTCAGGATATTCCAATAATTCTACATTAGTAATATTTTCTTGCGCTAGTAGGGCTGCAGGGCCTCCAATACTACCAAGATAGAATCCTCCATGCTTTTTACATGCATCGGCAACAATCTGGCTACGGTTGCCTTTAGCGATCATTATCATGCTACCGCCATTACTTTGGAAAAGATCCACATAAGAATCCATTCGTCCAGCAGTAGTAGGCCCAAACGATCCTGAAGCCATTCCTTCCGGTGTTTTAGCCGGACCGGCATAATAAATTGGATGATCTTTTATGTATTGCGGTAAGCCTTCGCCACTTTCGATGCGTTCTTTAAGTTTTGCATGTGCAATATCACGTCCAACAATAATGGTTCCATTTAATGATAATCTTGCTCCCACCGGATGTTTAGACAATTCACTCAAAATGTTTTTTATTGGCTGATTCAAGTCAATAGTTACTGCTCCCTTTTCATCTGGCTTACGCATTTCTTCCGGAATAAATCTTCCCGGATTGTCTTCCATCTTTTCAATCCAGATACCATCTTTATTTATCTTAGCTTTTATATTTCGGTCAGCGGAACAAGAAACTCCCATTCCAACAGGACACGAAGCACCATGCCTTGGTAAACGGACTATTCGTATATCCAAGGCAATATATTTACCACCAAACTGAGCTCCAATTCCTAATTTATAAGCAGCCTTTAATATTTTTTTCTCTAATTCAATATCACGAAAAGCCTGACCACCTTCATTCCCTTGAGTTGGCAAATTGTCATAATATTTAGCAGATGCTAGTTTAACAGTTTTTAAATTTGTTTCGGCGGAAGTACCTCCTATAACAAATGCTACATGGTAAGGTGGGCAAGCCGCAGTTCCAAGCGATTTTAATTTTTCAATTAAAAAGCTCTCCAGTTTTTCAGGATTAAGCAATGCTTTTGTTTGCTGGAAAAGGGCTGTTTTATTAGCTGACCCTCCTCCCTTTGCAACAAAAAGAAATTTATACTCATCCCCGTCAGTTGCGTGAATATCTATCTGAGCAGGCAGGTTCGTACCTGAATTTTTTTCTTTGTACATATCCAAAGGGATGGTTTGCGAATACCGCAAACTTTCTTCTGTATATGTTTTATAAACTCCTTTTGAAAGAGCTTCTTCATCACCTCCACCAGTCCATACAAGTTGCCCTTTTTTAGCAATAATACTGGCAGTACCTGTGTCCTGACAGAAAGGTAATTTGCCTTTAACAGATACTTCGGCATTACGAATCATTGCCAAAGCAACAAATTTATCGTTTTCGCTTGCATCAGAATCATATAAAATTGCTGCTACCTGCTTAAGATGGCTGGTACGCAACATAAATGAAGTGTCTCTGAAAGCAGCATTAGCAAGCTTAGTAAGTCCTTCAGGCTCGACCTTCAAAATGGTTTTACCTTCAAACTGAGCAACTGAAACATGATTTTCGGTTAATAAATAATATTCAGATTCATCTTTTCCTAAAGGAAACGGTTCCTGATACTTAAATTCGGGAGTAGACATAATACATTAATTTTTAGTTTGTAGTTTATGATATAATAATTTACAGACAATCAGGCAATTGCTTATTACACAATTGTCTATAAATAGAAGTGAAAAGATACGAAATTTAAAGCAAGGCGTCAATATGTTCTACAATATCTCCCAGAACAGCTTTGTCGTTTTTCACGATTATCGGACGTCGTATTAATTTAGGGTTTTCAACTAAAATTTTAATCCACTCTTTGCCTGAGAAGTCTTTACCTTTATATTTTTGTCTGTAATCAGCTTCCTGTGTTCTGATTATTTCCATAGGTTTTACTCCTAGTTTATTTAAAACATCCTCAAGGCTTTTTTCCGAAAAAGGCTGGTCTTTTAAATATTCAATAATTTCTGGTTTTATTCCTTTGTCTTCTAAATATTGTAAGCCTGCACGACTTTTCCTGCACTTTGTATTATGGTAAATTTTATATGACATGGGATTATATTTTTGTAATTTATTCACGAATAAGATCAATATCACCGACAGCAAAATCTTTGACTGGATTATTGGAATTTATCTGTTCATCCATGCAAACAACAGCCATTTTAATCTATCAATTCAAAAATCTCATCCAATGGTTTTTTCGATTTTGGCTGCAAATCTCTTGAAGCCCTACCAACAGCGACAAACGCAATTAAATGATGTGGGCTTTTGATTGAAAGAATTTCTTCGAGAGCTTCTTTTGCCATCATTGGAGCACTTAACCAACAAGCACCATATCCTAAATCAACGGCCGATAATAAAATATTTTGAATTGCCGATCCGGCACTTTGCATATCTGGGAAATTACGCATTTTGTTAATTTCATCATGACTTAATTCAACTCCCTTTTCCAAAACAGACTCATAATCCTCCATAGCCATAGCAATTACAGCTGGAGCATTTTCAAAAAAAGTTGCAAACCATTCAACCTGCGATTTTACATTTTTAGATGCAATAGACTTGTTTGAAGGAAGTTGCTTGATTTTTTCACTGACTTTTACAGCCATCTTCGATAAAATTTGTTTGTTTGTAACAACATAGAATTTCCATGGTTGATAATTATTCACACTTGGAGCCAAACCTGCCCTTCGAACCAATTCTCTTAAATCTTCAACAGGAACTTTCTCGTCAGTAAAATTCCTGATACTGGTTCTCTTTTCAATTGATTGCTTTAAGTCCATAAGCTTTATTTTTGAAATTAAAGTTAAATATAAGAATTTATTTGCCCAACAAATAATCTTTAGATTTGTTTCTGAAAACCTAAGAAAACTAAACATATTATCTATATCACGGGATGTCATTCCTGACGAAGTGAAGCGGAGATCAGGAATCCAAAAATAAAATAGATTCCCGCGTTACTCGTTTTACTCGTGAGAAAAGTACGCGGGAATGACAACGGAATGACAAAGCCAAGCCAACATTAACACCTTCAAAGACCGTAGCTTTCTCTGTTTAAACAAAAAACCTGAAAATAAAATAATCTCAGGCCTTATAATAGAAAACGTCTTGTTTTTAATGTTTCTCTAGAAATGATATCATAGATTCAAATATCAACATACCGTCTGTATTTCCCAGTTCGTCATCAGATCCACGTTCAGGATGCGGCATCATTCCAATTACATTCTTATTTGTATTGCAAATGCCGGCAATATTTTCAATAGATCCATTAGGATTGGCTTCCGATGTAACCTCTCCATATTGATTGCAATACCTGAATAATATCTGACCATTCTGACGCATTTCCTGCAATGTTTCTTTTTTTGCAAAATATCTACCTTCGCCATGTGCAATAGGAATCATTAATGATTTTTGCTTATTGAGTTTAGCTGTAACACTACTAGAGTTATTATCAGGAACAATGTAAATATTTTTACAAATAAATTTTTGATTATCATTATGCAATAATGCTCCCGGCAATAATCCGGTTTCGCAAAGAATCTGAAATCCGTTACAAACTCCAAATACAAAACCACCATTATTTGCAAATTCTATTACTTTTTCCATTATTGGCGAATAACGGGCAATAGCTCCTGAACGAAGATAATCGCCATAAGAAAAGCCTCCAGGTAAAACAATTGCATCAACACCTTGTAAATCGGTATCTTTATGCCAAAGCTCAACTACTTCGTGTTCCATAATATTACGCAGAACATAAATCATGTCCTGGTCGCAATTTGAACCGGGAAAGATAACTACTCCAAATTTCATTAAAAATATTTTTTGAAAATGACACTAAATTAATTGGCATACAACAAATTAACTTCCAAAAATTAATTTGATTTCCTCTCAAAGATATAATTATTTAATATCCTGAACAAATAATTAAATTCCGGTTCAAAACAATAATAAAATAAATCTGTATTTTAGTGTGATCATTTTAAATTAATTATCATGAAAATCATAAAATTCATTCTTAAATTCGCAGCCATAATTATTATTCTTTTTGTACTATTCGTAGCATACGCGTCAATATCTGATTATAAACCAGAAGTAACAGAATTAATATTTGAATCAGAAATCCCGGACACACTTGACATTAATAAAGCATTGAGTTTAATGATCTGGAATATTGGTTATTGTGGTTTAAGTGATGATATGGATTTTTTCTACGATGGTGGTAAACAGGTTCGGACAAGTAAAGAAAATGTTTTTGAAAATTTTGAATTTGTAAAATCAACTTTAAAAAATAACGATAGTTTAGATTTTATTTTGCTTCAGGAAGTTGATCTGCATTCTAAAAGAAGCTATTATATAAATGAACTGGATAGTTTTACTCATATACTACAGGGTTTTTATAATTATTTTAGTAAAAACTACGATGTAACATTTGTTCCTTCTCCAGTAACAAATCCTTTGGGAAGAGTAAAATCCGGCTTAGTTAGTTTTACAAAATACAATCCAAAATCAGTAAAAAGATATTCATTCCCCGGTAATTATTCGTGGCCTGTAAAATTATTTATGCTTGACCGGTGCTTTTTGGTTAAACGTTTTCCTACAAGCAATCAAAAAGAGATAATTATTATTAATACTCACAATTCTGCTTACGATGACGGTTCCCTGAAAAAACAACAAATGGAATATCTTAAAACATTTTTGCTTGAAGAATTCAACAAAGGGAATTATATCATTGTGGGTGGTGACTGGAATCAAAACCCTCCCGACATTGACTATACGGATATAAAAGAAAACTCTCCCACTAAAAGATTTGTCTTAAATCCTATAAATGTCGATTATTTACCTGAAAACTGGACATGGTTTTACGACCCCGAAACTCCGACAAACAGGTATTTAAATAAACCGTATCAAAAAGGAAAAACAATTACTCCTATCATAGATTTTTATCTTATATCGCCAAATATAATTCCTGTTAGTATAAAAACTCAAAATTTTGATTTTAAATACACTGATCATCAGCCCGTTATTAGCAAAATAGAATTTGACTAAAATTTACTATTTACACTAATTAATTTTTTAGTTTTAAGCAAACTACTTGCCTTGCTATCAGGCAGGTTATCATACCATATTTTGGCAATTCTTTCAGGCCGAATATATATCTTAATTCTTCCTTTATCAAAAAAGACCTGTTAGAATCGTGAAAGAATATAGAATATCCGGAATTTTTTATATCTTTAATTCCATAGATTGCCAATATAGATTTTGATTTGTTAAATTTCATTTTAAACTATTGGTTGGCAAATTTATTTTTTATTTTAAAAGTAAATTAACCAAGCATATTTTTTTCAATATTAGTTAATTATCTATTTTTGCATTTTTAAAGCAAACTATTTTAATAAATTAGCGTATTTTAGTATATCACTTTTTAACTGAAAGCTCGGAATGATTTTATCAGATCAGGAAGTTCATTTTTTTGTAAACACTATTAAAAACTCTTCGGGTTACGATTTTAGTGAATATTCTGAAAAATCGCTAAAGCGCCGTTTACAAAAAATACTTATTGATAACAATTCCGATCTTCTCGGTATAATCAACAAAATAAAAACGAATAAGGATTTTCTGGAAAAAACTGTAAAAGATATTACAGTGAATACAACAGAGCTTTTTCGTGATCCGCAAATCTGGCAAACATTAAAATATCGAATCCTTCCTAAGTTTTCAGAAAACAGAAACATCAACATTTGGCATGCTGGTTGTTCTACAGGTCAGGAAGTTTATTCAATGATGATATTATTAAATGAGCTTGGACTATTTGATAAAGCAAAAATTTTTGCCAGCGATTTAAATACAGATGCACTTGACGCTGCTAAAAAAGGGAATTATAAATATCGATTTAATATTGGATACCTTGATAATTTTGATAAAGTAATTAAGGAGAATCCGTTTAATTATGAAGAATATAACGATGTACCTTATTCAAAATACTTTAAAATAGATAAGGTAATTGACTCAATACAAATGAGTGATTCCCTCAGACAAAAACCTATATTCAGGCAACATGATTTAGTACATGGAGGTGACCTGTATTTTGCAAAATTTGATCTTATATTATGTAGAAATGTTATTATTTATTTTAAATACAGTTTGCAAAATAAAGTATTTAAACTTTTTCATGAACATCTTTACACAAATGGATATTTGGTTTTAGGTATGCATGAAACAATGCTCGGAGACATTACATCAAGATTTGATAAACAAGGACAAGCATACCGAAAAAAGTAACCGATGCTAAAAGTATTACAATGAATAAATATGAACTAGGCATAGTAGATACGCGAAACATAATAAAGACATTGCAGGATGTTTATAATTATGATTTTAAAAATTATGCTCTTACTTTTTTTAAACGAAGAGTTGAGAAAGTAATTATAAATCATAATTTAAAAGATGCAGACGGGTTTATTCAAAAAATAGAAACAAATAAAGATTTTTTTGAGATATTCCTGCAGGAAATGTGTGTCGAAGATACAGAGATGTTTCGCGATCCTTCACTTTGGAGAGTTTTAAAAGAAGAATTATTCCCAAAAATTATTCATGGTGCAGTAAACTTCAAAATATGGTTCCCTGAAGTTTCTTCGGGCGAAGAATTATTCTCGACAGCTATCATACTTAAAAAATTAAATCTTTTAAAAAACGTTCAGCTTATTGCATCAAGTATAAGCGAGCTCGAAATTGAAAAAACAAAAAAAGGCCTTTTCGATCCGAAAAAAATAGAAGTAAACAATCCGAATTTCAAACGTGTTTTTAGCGAAAGTGAACTGTCTGATTTTTATACATACGAAAATGACACGGCTTATTGGGATACTTCTTTGATTGAGAATACCAAATTTATAAAACAAAATATTATATTTGATGATTATCCTAAAGGGGTAAAATTGGTATTGTGCCGAAATCAAATGATTTATTACAATCAAATTTTACAAGAACGATTTATTAAAATAATTTATAACAGTTTGGTTCCGGGCGGACATCTTATTATTGGGAATCACGAAAAGATTGATTATTGGAACTCAGATAAAGATTATACCTTGATTAGCAAGGTTGAAAGTATTTATAAAAAGAAATTATCATAAGATAAATGTACAAAGCAGTAGTAATAGGTGGATCTGCAGGAAGTTTTCAGGTAATCACAAAAATTTTAAGTTCATTACCTAAAAATTTCCCTTTACCAGTATTGTTATGTTTGCACAGATTAAAGCATGTGCGTTCAGGCTTTGTTGAAGCTTTGTCTATTAAGTCTACTATTCCAATTGTTGAGCCTTACGATAAAGAAACGATAAAACCCGGAAAAGGATATCTTGCTCCTTCAAATTATCACATGTATGTTGAATTAAATAAACGAATTGCTTTATCGACAGAAGAACCAGTAAATCACTCAAGACCATCGATTGATCTTACTTTTGAAACAGCAGCTCAAGCTTATCGCGATAAATTAATTGGAATCATATTATCAGGAGCAAATCGTGATGGAGCATATGGATTGAAAAAATTAAAACATGCAGGAGGATTAGCAATTGTACAAGATCCAAACGAATGCCAGGTAAAAACAATGACCGAAGCATCGCTAAAATTAACAACTGTAGATCATATATTTACAACAGAACAAATTATCAATTTTTTATTAAATTTAAAATGATAATTATTGATGAATACCAGTAGAATAAATAAAACATTAGCATTTTTAGCCATTATCGCTGAATTTATAATATTTTTTGTGCTTTTCGGAAAGATTCGAAATTTATTGTTAGACAATAATATTTCTGAAAATCAACAGCCTATATATGTATTATTAATTCTTGCTGTTATTATTGTTGTCTTTCTTTTTATACTTTCCATTTTAGCTTCACATGAAAAAATCTCAGAAGAAAAATACATAAAAAAAGAGACCAATCTGTTCGATGAAAATTCAAAGCAAAAAGAAGTTGCTGAACCTGCCTGTCCGGCAGGCGAGGAAGCAAAAGATGATGAAGAATTAATTGATATTGAAAATTATATTAAAAAGATTTTACCAAAAGATAATTCCAAATTAGACCTGGAGAAATATACGGAAAAATTATTGTCCAATATTGCAAAAGAATTTGATGTAGTACAAGGCCTGTTTTTTGTTAAAGAAAAAGAATCTGACATTTTTAATATCGCAGGTAAATATGCTTACTTTGGTGATGAAGAACCCAAAAGCTTTAATTTGAGTGAAACATTATCCGGTCAGGTAGCAAAAAACAAAACCGCATTAAATCTAAAAGAAATTCCTGAAAACTATGTTACAATATTATCAGGACTTGGAAGCAGCTCTCCAAATCATTTAATAATTATTCCGATTATCGTGGAAGATAAAACGATAGCAATCGTAGAGCTAGCTTCTTTTAAAGAATTTAAACGTAACTTTAGCGATTTGCTCGAAGGAATATCAGATCAAATTGGAAAAGCTTTAATAAAATATTAAATTATTATCCCGGTATATGACTGTTAAGAAACAGAAAAATAAATTAAGTGCAATCTCCTATAATGATATAACTATTGGTGTAGGAACATCTCTTTTATTTCTTTTCATTTCGTGGATGATAGATATTTTGACTAACAACTTAAGCGTTTCTCTAAGTACAATCGCTGACATCCATAGAAACAATCCTATACACTGGTTAATAGATATCCTTCCTTTTATTGTTGGTATAGTAATTTATTTCTCAATTAGGAAAAGGGAAAAAGATAAAGCAGCTTTTGAAAAAATAATTGACCAACGAAATCAGGATATTAATAGAAATGCAAGATTTGCCAAAAAAATTGGGGAAGGCATTTACGATGACCATGATGATTTAGTTGACGAAGATGATATAATTGGCAGATCGCTAATTGTTATGCGCAACAATTTACTTGCAAATAACAAAAAAGAAAAAGAACAAAACTGGATATCTGAAGGAAAGGATTTAATTTACAGCATTCTTCGTATGCACAATAATATAGATAAATTGGCATACGAAGTAATCATTAAGTTAATAAAGTATATTAACGTAATACAAGGCTCTTTTTATATTTATGATGAGGAAGAACGTAAGCTTATTAACCTTGCAACTTATGCTTACAACAGGAAAAGATTTGTAAATCAGGAATTTAAAATTGGAGAGGGCTTAATTGGACAGTGTGCATACGAACAAGATATAGTTTATCGTACAGAAATACCTGACAACTATGCAACAATCACATCCGGTATATTAGGGAACAAAAAACCCTCAAGTATTCTAATAGTTCCTTTAATTACAGAGGAGAAATTACAAGGTATAATTGAATTTGCTTCAATTGAAAACGAACTCCCAAAACTGACAATAAAGTTTTTAAAAGAATTAGGAGAGATTATAGCTCGTACTCTTTACAACTTAAGAATGAATCAGAAAACTGAGAAGCTGCTTCAGGAATCTCAGCAAATGACCGAGGAACTTAAAGAAAACGAAGAAGAACTTCGTCAGAATGCTGAAGAAATGCGTTCTACTCAGGAAGAACTTGAAATTTCAAATAAGAATCTCGAAACTCAAATAAAAGAGGTTGAGAATGCTCAAAAACGTTTACATTCATTACTGGAAAATGCATCTGAGATTATCTCAATTTACGATAGTGAAATAAAACTAAAATATCAAAGCCCATCGGTAACAAAAATTCTTGGATACACTCCTGACGAAATGATGAGTGGTAAAGACATGGACCGACTGACAGCCAAAGGCGAAGCAGCCATGAAAGAAATGTTTGAACAGCTATTGGAAGACCAGCATGCACCACAAGCTATTCAGTATACATATATTAAAAAAGATGGTAAAAAAATTCATATCGAAACAACAGGAAGAAACTTACTTAATGATCCTGCAATAAATGGTATTATATTAAATTCTCAGGATATAACAGAGAGAAAAAGAGCTGAGAAAGAAGAGAGAATGAAAAGCAAGATGCAATCTCTTTCTGAAAACAGTCCCGACTTAATACTTCGAATGAATACTAAAGGTCAGTTCTTTTATGCAAATCCAATGGTTGACGATTATATCGGTATTAAATCAAAAGATATAATAAATGAAAGAATTGATGAATTAAATATTGAACCGTCATTAGTTGCATTCTTTAAAGATTCTATTAAACAAATCAGGAGAACCAACCAAAAATTAAACCAGGAAATAGCCATGTCCACGGCTAAACTTGGCGAAAGGATAATGAATTACAATGCGATCCCTGAATTTAATGAAAATGAGCTTGAAACTGTTTTGTTTGTAGGTCACGATATAACGGAGGCAAAACAAATTGAGCTTGAAATAAAAGACAAAAACAAAAAAATTAGCGAGAGTATAAATTATGCTCAGCGTATTCAATCTTCAATACTTCCAAGTACAGGAATTATTCAGGAGTATCTGCCTAAATCATTCATTTTTTATCTTCCTCGCGATGTTGTAAGTGGTGATTTTCCCTGGTTCTTTAAAAAAGATGATATCTTATACATTTCTGCTGTTGACTGTACCGGACATGGCGTACCTGGAGCGCTTTTATCATTTATTGGATATTTCCTACTTAATAATATAGTCGATCACGATGTAAATTATTCAGCAGGTCAAATCCTGGACAAATTGCATTTTGGTGTTAGAAGTACATTAAAACAGGACAGAATCGATGCTGACGCACGTGATGGAATGGATATTGCCTTTTGCCGGATTAATTTAAAAAAGAAAGAATTACAGTATTCCGGCGCACATCGTCCTCTTTATCTTTTAAGAAACGGAGAATTGTTACAATATAAGGGAAACCGAAAAGCTATCGGAGGAATTCCTCACAGAAAAAAAGCAGAAAAGGATTTTGTAAATTATGCAATTGAAATATTAAAAGGAGATAAAATATTTATCTTTTCCGATGGAATGCCTGATCAAGTGGGTGGTGCCGAAGGAAGAAAATATTCTCCTCAACGCATCAGATCTATTATTGTTGAAAACAAAGATCTTAACATGCAACAATATGCAAGTTTATTTGTAACAGATTTTAAAAAATGGAAAGGTAAGAACAAACAGATTGATGATGTGTTATTAATTGGAATAGAATTTTAATTTTTTATTAATTTTAATAAATATTAATTTTACAACTTATGGATAAAAGTAATGTAAAAGGCTTTCTGGAATTTGTATATGATTTTTATCGTTCTATGAAAGCTCACGAAATTACTTTGGTATATGAAGGTGAAATTACTCACCAAATTACCAAAGCTTTTACTTCTTTAACAGAATCAAATATGGCAAAAATGTCTGAAGCAAATTCTGTTCAAAAGAAAGTATTTCATGTTATGGTTGAGTGTCTGCAAAACATTAGTAAACATGCCGACTCGTTCGGTTCTGATGATTTTTTATTTGCAGGACGAGGCATATTTATGGTAAGTAAAGGAAAAACTGATTATCATATAACAACAAAAAATGTTAT
>JAUWQL010000205.1 GCA_030611105.1 Bacteroidales bacterium | reverse complement strand
AGGAGCTACGGGTTCAAATACTCTTTTATCAGAAGGAGGCAGTAATCTCTTTAACCAGGCAGGGCTTAGTTATATTGATGCTGATGGAGTTGCACATGTAATGATTATTGGAGGTGATGATGTAAATAATCCCGGAACTAAAGTAGACAATGTACTATTTTATTAAAAAATGAATGACATTACAACCCTTTTTAATTTGTCTTCGTCTTAGGAGTAAATAATCAAATTGATAAACTTTAAAATTCGAAAATTATGAAAAAATTAATTAGCTTAATCGTATTAGCAGTATTCGCATCTTTTTTATTTATTAGTTGTGAAAAAGATGAAAGTTCAACAAATGGTTCTATAACTCTTTCTATTACTGATGCTCCGATCGACAATTCAGATGTTGCAGGAGTATATCTTACTATTACCGAGATTCAGTATCATAAAAGTAATAATGATTGGTTAACCTTTGAAGAATATGAAGGACCTCAAAAATTCAATATCTTAGAACTAACTAATGGAGAGTCTGCATTACTAGGCAGTTTTGAGTTAGATGCAGGTACTTATACTCAACTAAGATTTATGCTTGATGCTCCCGAATATGGTATCCCTAACCCTTCAAACCCGGGATGTTATATTGAGTTTGCTGATGCTACACAAGAACCATTATTTGTTCCAAGTGGATACGAAACCGGATGGAAAGCCGTTGGAAAATTTACAGTTCCTTCAAATGGAGATGTAGCTGTTACTGCTGATTTTGATGCAAGGAAATCTGTATTTGAGGCAGGAGTTACCGGCATGTATATCTTAAAGCCTACCATTCGATTAATTGTTGACAATCAAGCAGGACAGATTACAGGAGGTATAACAAATATACCAGATGGCGTTGATGTTATTATTTATGCTTATGAGGATGGAGTTTATACATCTGCTGAAGCAGAAGATCCGGTGAATGATACAACTGCACGATTCCCTAATACAGTCACAAGTGATGGAGTTAATGATGAAGGTAACTATCACCTGGCTTTTTTGGCTCCAATGACATATGATTTAGTTGTAGCAACTTCTATTGAAGGAGAATTTCAGGAAGTTTTA
Organism: Bacteroidales bacterium; assembly: GCA_030611105.1. Lineage (GTDB taxonomy): Bacteria > Bacteroidota > Bacteroidia > Bacteroidales > UBA12077 > UBA12077. Next base: position 3,637 of record JAUWQL010000205.1, on the reverse strand, counting down.
GGCATTGTTGAAGATGTGGTAGTTGAAAGTAAAAAAACAACTAATCAGCCTATTGATCTTTCTTCGTTATAATAAACATACGATTATTTTACAACAACAAAAAAGGATCGGTTAATTGGCCGATCCTTTTTTTCCTTTTTTGTCATTATTCACTTCGTTCATGAAGATAAACGTTCCTGACGAAGTGAAACAAAGTTTAGGAACCGATCCCGAAAACTTTCGGGAGAGCTCAACGAAGTTAATCTCGTGAATATAGATTCCTGCATGCGCAGGAATGACTATTAGAGTTAGCTTTTTGATATTTATCTACTTTAAAACCCCAAGTTCTTTTCCGACTTTAGTAAATGCGGCAACGGCTTTGTCTAAATGTTCTTTTTCGTGTCCGGCAGAAATTTGAACTCTGATTCGTGCCTGTTCTTTTGGAACAACAGGATAGTAAAAACCAATAACATAAATTCCTTCGTTAAGCAGTTTTGCTGCAAATTCCTGCGATAATTTAGCATCGTAAAGCATTACAGCTAAGATGGCCGATTCGCTTGGTTTAATATCGAACCCGGCATCAAGCATTTTTTGCTTAAAATATTTTATGTTTTCAACCAGTTTGTCGTGTAAATCATTCGATTCTTCGAGCATTTTAAATACTTCGATACCTGCATTTACAACTGCCGGTGGTAATGAGTTTGAGAATAAATAAGGGCGCGAACGCTGGCGTAACATATCAATTATTTCTTTTCGACCTGTAGTAAATCCTCCGATTGCACCACCAAATGCTTTACCTAAAGTACCGGTGATAATATCTACTTTCCCCCTTAAATTAAATAGCTCCGAAACACCTTTGCCGGTTTCCCCGACTACTCCTGCAGAATGGCATTCATCGACCATTACCATTGCATCGTATTTTTCGGCTAACTCATAAATTTTATCTAAAGGAGCAACATGACCGTCCATTGAGAAAACACCATCGGTAACAATAATTCTGAAACGCTGTGTCTGAGCAACTTTAAGCTGATATTCCAGGTCTTCCATATCGGCCGATTCGTATCGAAAACGTTTAGCTTTACAAAGTCTTACTCCATCAATAATAGAAGCATGATTCAGAGTATCGGAAATAATGGCATCTTCACTGGTTAATATTGGTTCAAATACACCACCATTAGCATCAAAAGCTGCAGCATACAGAATTGTATCTTCAGTACCAAAATAATCAGCAATACATTTTTCAAGTTCTTTATGCAAATCTTGTGTTCCACAAATAAAACGAACCGACGACATTCCGTAACCATGCGAGTCCAGTGCATCTTTTGCAGCCTGAATCAGGCGTGGATGATTAGATAATCCAAGATAATTATTGGCACAGAAATTTAGCACTTCCTGGCCTGTATTAATCTTAATATCGGCTTTTTGAGAGCTGGTAATTATGCGTTCCTTTTTATACAAACCAGCATTTTCAATTGCCTCTAATTCAGCTCTTAAATGTTCTTTTATCTTCCCGTACATCTTACCCTTATTTTTTTAATGTTTTTAAAACAGAGAAATTATATTAATTGGTCTGTATGATCAAATTGGTTGCAAATGTAATGTAAAATTCAGCATAAAATACCGATAATTTTCATGTTTTAGATCACTATTTTGTCTGATATTCCGGCATATAAAAAGTAATCTTTTCACTTATATTACAAGTTTTCACACTATTTTGTTTAATATAAGTAAAAAAGCGGTTTGCTCCGCAAATATGGCTGATTAAAGTAAAAGTATTCATCTCGTATTTTTTAAAGACACAGCTGGGATGCTATTGTTAATGACTAACACAGAGCCTTTATTTATTTGGGTCAGGAAATGATGATGTTTTAGATTTTTTTTTATCTTTAACACTGTATAAAAAATAATCCTATGCAATCACAAAAAGATATTACAATTATTGGAGCAGGTATAATGAGTGTTACCATGGGTGTAATAATGAAAAAACTGATACCCGATGCTAAAATCACTATCTACGAAAAATTAGATAAAGTGGCTGCTGAAAGTTCCGATTCCTGGAATAATGCAGGTACAGGACACTCAGCGTTTTGTGAATTAAACTATACTCCGGAACAGGAAGATGGATCTATAAACATTGATAAAGCTCTGCAGATAGCTTCTTCTTTTGAAATATCGAGGCAGTTTTGGGCATATCTAAAAAAGCAAAACCATTTACCACAACAGGATTCGTTTATAAAAACCGTTCCACATATGAGTTTCGTCTGGGGAGAAGATAATATTTCTTTTCTCAAAAGAAGGCATGAAGCCATGACCTCTTATGCTCTCTTTGAAAACATGAAGTATTCTGAAGATTTTGACGAGATTGCATCCTGGGTGCCGATGATGATGAAAAACAGGGACCGCAGTGAAAAAATTGGGGTTACCAGAATGGAGGCAGGCACCGATGTGAATTTTGATAACATTACAAAAAGTTTAATAGAATATCTGAAAAGCAATGGTGTTGAGGTATATCTGAATCATAAAGTTAAAAATCTGAGTAAACAAACTGACGGAAGCTGGAAAATAACAATAAAAGACATTGAAGCTCGTAAAAACAAAATAGAATACAGCAAATTTGTATTTGTTGGATCCGGAGGAGGATCATTGCCATTATTACAAAAATCAGGAATTAAAGAAGGAAAAGGATATGGTGGTTTTCCGGTAAGTGGTATGTTTTTGCGATGTACAAATAAGGAAATTACGGAGCATCATCAGGCGAAAGTTTATGGCAAGGCGGCTGAAGGTGCGCCTCCAATGTCGATGCCACATCTTGACGAAAGAAAGATTGAAGGTGAAAGGTCTTTATTATTTGGGCCATATGCCGGACTTTCTTCTAAATTTCTGAAAAGCGGATCGTACATGGATTTGCCACTTTCATTCAGACTACACAACTTATGGCCTATGCTGTCTGTAGCGCGACATAATTTTGGTCTAATTAAATATCTGGTTGGTCAGGTACTACAATCTCCAAAAGACAGGTTAAAAACATTGAGAATATATTTCCCCGAAGCAAAAATGGAAGACTGGGAATTGTATACCGCCGGGCAACGTGTTCAGATTATGAAAAAGGACAAAGAAAAAGGTGGTGTGCTAAAACTTGGTACTGAAATTATTAGTAGCTCGGATGGAAGCATGGCGGTATTACTTGGAGCTTCGCCGGGAGCATCTACTGCCGTTTCCATTATGTTGGATGTATTAGATACTTGTTTTGCTGAAAAGATGGCAACTAAGGAATGGAAAGATAAATTAAAGGAAATGATTCCATCTTATGGACAATCTCTGGTTGATGATCCACAGCTTTGCAGAGATACAAGAAAAGCTACTGCTAAAGAACTAAATTTAGTTGAATAATAGATTTTTCGAATAAATACTGTTAAGCGTAGCTCTTTGGTTACGCTTTTTTTATTGAATATGACCTGGCGAAGACTTCGTTCGGAACGTAGAAAGTAGTAAATTTAGATTAAAAACTGATCGTAAATTTGTGTATATTTAAATTTCAAATATTAAAGAACAAATTGATATTTCACAAAATGCAAAAGGAATGTACTTTTTGTCTATTGAATCTGATAATGGATCTGTAATAAGTAAGCGAATAATTATAAAATAAATTTAGGAAAAA
>JAUWQL010000118.1 GCA_030611105.1 Bacteroidales bacterium | reverse complement strand
GTGAAAGCTGGTTTATTAGTTTTGCTTTATCTTTCTTAGATAACCCTGTAATACTTATTGGAGGATATTTTGCAATTCCCTTTTTAAGCTTTTGATAAATAATTAAATAATCCCTCATTTTGAATAATGAAGAGTTTGTCTGAAATTTTACAAAATCCTTTTTATGAATTTCAATAGTATTTTTTTTCCCTGAAAAAATTCGCATCGAATAAAATTTAAAAACAATACTATTCCCGTTATCTGAAAAATAGATATAATGAAAATCCCTGAGGTTGTTTAGTATTATTATTAACACAAAAACTCCAACAATAATAAATGACCACTGGGATTTATTCAAGCCCCATATAGGATTAATAAGGATCCTGGTTGTATGAATTATTGAAATTAAGCCAACTACAATCACGGTGGCAAAAAAGATGCGGAGTCTGATTTTTGTAGCTGTCCTGCTGTTTTCAATAATCATAAATGAAATCAATTAAAAATTACAAATTACAAATTTTCACTATTTACTTAAACTTTCGGACTTAATATACGGGTTCTGTTTATTGGATTATATCAATCTGGTAAAGTTTACTGCGATACTTGTTTTTCCTTTTTCGCTTTAAGTGCATTATAATGGTAAATAAGATCTATAATCTCTTCATCGCTCTTAAGTGTCAAGTTGTTTATTTTGATGTAATCTTCAAGTTCATTGGCATAATCAGAAAGGGCTTTAAGTATATTACGTTTCGATTTTCTTATGAATTGAGCAGGTTCATCACCTTTTTTAATATAATATTCTTCAGTTATCCTGAAATAATCCCTGTAGTTACCTCCGCTGAAATTAGATACCGGCAGATCTTCCCGTTTTATCTCAGATGATCGCCGGTACAAAAGTTTGCAATATCCCCTGGCCATTACCTCGAAAAATCCAACATCCGGTTTATCAAAAGGAGGATCAAATTCTGAGTAAATAAATGTAAGGTGGCCAAATTCCAGGCGGTCAATCTCATCAGGCTTTATCAACATCATAATATTTTCACCATGCTTAAACTCAATCTGATCGATAAAATGATTCAGGCGCATAGGTACGTTTGAAGTTTTTGTACTATCTCTGTGGTAAATAGTACCGGACTTAAATTCCGGGCCGGGATAATATGGTTCGCCTTCAATATCTCCATATGGATTAGCTCCTTCAATCATGGATCTTCTCATATATTGTGATAGGGTGTTATGATGGATCTGGCCTGCTACTGTCTGGCATAGAGACAGGATCAGTACAACGGTTCCGATTACCTGAAATAATGATGCTTTCTTCATGATTCACTGATATTTAATTTAGTATTTCAAATTTAACAAAATATATATCAATAATTATTCCTTTTTTTTCTAAAGAAAGTTTTTAGTAGTTCAGAACAATCATTTTCCAACACTCCTCCGGTTAATTTTGTTTTGGGATGTAGCAGATGCTGTGGGTTATTTGTAAAACCTCTTTTTTCATCCTTTGCTCCATATTTTATTGCTCCAATCTGACTCCAAAAAGCAGCACCGGCACACATAATACATGGTTCAAGTGTAACATACATGGTGCAATTGTGTAAATATTTTCCACCAAGATTATTCGCTGCTGCAGTAATAGCCTGCATCTCTGCATGTGCAGTAACATCGTTCAGGGTCTCGGTTAAGTTATGCCCTTTGGCAATTATGCTGTTATTACAAACAATGACGGCTCCAATCGGTATCTCATCTTTATCCCTTGCCCTGATTGCTTCTTTCAGAGCTTCTCTCATGAAAAATTCATCTGACCGTTCAGGAATCATAGTTTTTATATAAGGTTAGCTTTTTTTGATTTGTTTTATTAATGCAAATAACGAATGGCGGTATGAAACGTTGCCGAGTTCAAAACTCCATTCTTATCAAATCGTAGTTGTGTTAATAAATTTACAAAAAATACAATTAACCACTTGCTCTTCAATAATATATGACCGCATTACACACTGACGGCACTTGTTTGTCAGGCTGTTTGGTCGTTTCATATCTGCTGTTATTGTCATATTATTGTTTACTGTCATTGGGCTGTGTTGTGGCAGGTCTGAAAGGCAAATGTGCTTACCATAGTGTAGGGGATTATCCTTTCCAATCATATTCTTTTTTGCCACAACCACATCTAATTTTTTTATTTACAGAGTCAAAATATTTAATAGATACAACCCTATTTTTACAGTTTTGATCTTCACATAAAAATAAATTTTCAAGGTCTAAAATATCTTTCCAAAATGCTTTTAAATCTCCCATTTTTGAAGAATATTTATTGTCATGTGAAAGGAGATTTCCAATAATATTTGAATTTGTTGTTCTCTCAACTAAAGTTTTACTATACTTATCCATTTTTGATTTTAACGCATTCAGCATTTCAGGAGACATTCTCTTTTCGTTAGTTTCATTTGGCAAGTAATTTACTTTTGCTTCCAAATTGTAGCAAATCTGCTTTAAAAAATACTCTAAATAAATTCTGATGTCATTCCCTAAATTTGTTTCAATATTATTTTTAATATTATTAACAATACGTTCCCTAATATCTACAGGACTTTCTTCTAAGTGTGCTCCTTTTTCTTTATTCCAGTTAATTCTATTTGATAGCCAATCTTTATTTCTAGCGATTGCTCTAACATACTCATACCATTCGCTTTCGTGAGTCAATAAAATTATCTGGTAATCGTTGAACTTTTCAAATAATAAATCCGCAAACCTTTTTCTATGATTTGTGTCGAAACTGGAAATTATATCATCAAGTATAATAAATCTGTTTTCTTTGTTAAAAGCATTTACAGAAGCTAAAAAGAAAGCCAGACCATAACAATTTAAGTGTGATTCGCTAAAATATTTTTGTATTGGAGTAACTTCATTGCCATTAAATTTGAATTGAATAGTAATTCCTTTAAGTTCTTCATCATCTTCAATCGGAATAATTTTTAAATCTTTAAACGCTTCGTCAACATTCATAAATTGATAATATTCATTAATAATTGACGAGAAATTATTAAGAAAACTTTCTAAACCATCTTTTTGCTTTATTGCAAAAGCGTAATATATAATTTCTATATTGTCTTTCTGCTGATTTAATTTTTGAAGTTTCTCCTGTAATTGTTTAATCTGATTAAATGAATTCTTTGCAAATTCGACCTTAACTCTAACATCCGAATAATTATCTTTTTTCAGTGTTTCTTTAATTGATAAAATATCTTTATTAACAATGGAAATATAATTAAAATCAGAATCTGTAAGTTTAATTTTAGCAATAGTCCTGATTCTTTTACCGGCAAGCAATTTAATGTTGATTTCCGAAATGAAAACGGATAATTTTGACTTAATATTTTCAATTGATTTTTTTAATTCAATATGAGTTTCTTCATTTATCAGTTTTTCAGTCAATGTCGAATCTATTTGTTTTATCCTGTTTTCAATAAGCTCTTTTGTGTCGGTTTTTAATTTTTCAAATGCCGTTAATTTTTGATTTGATAATTCAATTACTTTAAGTCTATCCTCAATTTCAGATATTAATTCCTGTGTATCTTTATTTTGTAGGCAAAGCGGGCATTTGTTGTCAGAATAATATTTTTGAGATAACAGATGTTTTCCTGTTTTTAATAATTCTTCAAAGATTTTTTGTTTTATACTTTCAACATCTTCAAATAATTTATCAAATTCTTTAAAATACTTTAAATACTGATCATTAATGGCAGTAGTATCTTTTTTAATATTTGTTAATAAATCGCTGCATTTTTGTAGAAAATTTAGTTTTCCAATGATTTTATTATCAGTTGGTTTTTTGATTTTTTCAATCAAGGTTTCAATATCATTGAACTTATTAATAATAATACCGGTATTTAAAGGTTTAATCAGTTCATTAAGTTTTTCAAATAGCTGAATCTCAGAGTAAATGTTAGCGCCGATATTTGAAAGAAGGGTTGACTGTTGTGTCTGAATCTGATTTTCATATCCGCCATTTTTAATTTCAGATTTTATTGCATTAAAAGATTTCTTAATTACATCTTTTACCTTAGTAACTTCAGAAAAACCAATTATATCAGAAAAATATTTTAGTTTGTCCGTTTTCCGATAATCAACAAAATCTCTTAGATTATGATACCTTAGCAATAAATTTTCCTGTTGGGATTTTGTTATATATTGTGAAAATATTTCTTCAGAATTTGAGTTCTCGGTTACTAATTTTCCTTTCTTAATATTTAAAGACTTTTCTGATGTAAGTATATCTGATGAAAAATCAATTTGAATAGTAGCAGGCTCGGTTTCTTCCAAATATGTATTGCGTAATGCTTCTTTTCCATCTCGCCCTATTTCTTCATTACTTAAATGGGTTACCTTATCATAGTAAAACCATTCAAAAGCATCAGTTATACTACTTTTCCCCGTACCGTTATCACCATACAATAAAATGGATTTCCCGTTAAGGTTAAGATCAATCTGCTTTTTAACGCCTCTTAATCCTTTTATTGTAATATTTTTAATTTTAGTTTTCATCTTTTTTTTCTCTTAATTTTTGCAGTTCATTCCTGATATTTACATCTGTAAATTTGTTTTGAGAATATAAGCCTGCAAATAATTGCGCTATTTTTTTATCAATATCGGGTAAATTCTCTATTTCATTGAAGAAATCATCAAGAATTTGTTTCCCTGATTTAACATTTTCCATATATTATAATTTTAATCAAAGTAATTCCAATCAATTGAAATATCAACTTCCAAATCGGTTTTGAGTACTTCAAAGCCGGTTTTATTATTACAAATTGGATAAACACCATAATTTTCCACGAAATTTAAAATAAAATAGCTTTCCAAATCTTCTATTCTTAACTGCCAAAATGATTTGAGCATTTCAAAATTTATGTATGTAAAAAATAAAGGTTCAATTTTTCTATAATTAACCAAGCCTACATTTTTTGATTTGCCTTCAAAATGCCCAGTTAAACGGCTGCCAATACTGTTGGTTTTCTTTTCGCTCATTCCGATATAAAGCAATCTGGATTTTTTAAAAGGATATTGAATTAGTGTGTCTGTTGTGCAAATAAAATACAAACCGACTATACCTTTAAGCGGTTTAATATTGCTTAATTCAAACTGCTTTGGTGTATCGAAGTATATTTGTAGGGTTTGCATTTATTTATTTTCTGATGATAGATTAACATTTGTTCTATGAGGCGTTGGTAACTTATTATTTTCAATCATTTTATAACCACAGTTCAATAAATAGTCATAAGTGACTACTTCAATATGATTTAAACTACAATTTAACATTCGTAAAGCATTATATTGTTTATCATTAAAGCCTTTAGTCCTTCCAATTATAATTATTATTCTTGGCCTTAGAATTTTCACTTTATGATCTTTTTCAATTTTTAGTCGTATTTCATCATTTTCCTGCAAATAAAACATACATTGCCCAATAGCCGCAGATAAATCTGGCGATGGGAAATAACAATTATGACTATTATCAAATTTGAAAATTTTAAATTTTGGGCGTTTTAATTCAATCATATCAATAAAACCATCCATAGATTCCATTGTTAAATCAACTTCACTCTGCACGCCAGTGGTTTTAAAATCATGCCTTTTAATATATGAAATACCAAATACCCATTGAATATTTTTTTCGATCCATTTTTGAAATATTTTTTCTGGTTGGCTAGCAAAATAACTTTTCAATTTTTCGTATTTTTTTATTTCTTCAACAATATTTCCTGTTTCCTCTAATTGTAAAAGTAGTTGCAAATTATCTATTTCAGCTTGCCATGATTTATTAATTTGCAAACTATTTAAATTTTCCAAAATATTATTTCCAGCGTCATCTTCTTCTTCTGATAAAGCAGTAAATAGGTTTTTTATTTTTTCTTCATCTTTTACTTTATTTAGAACAATCTTTAAAATGTTGGAATCAACATAGCTTAATCTATTTAAAATATCAATGACTTCACCTGTGGTTTCTATAAATTTACCCGTAGTTATTTTAGTTGAATCTTTGATAATAGAAATTTGATCTAAATGCTCGTACAAACTTTTGATTTGCTCAAAAGTTAATGTTTCTGAAAATATCGGAGTTCCAGTTTTGTCATACGCATATACTGACATTATTAAGTCAGAAGCTTTAACAACACTGTTTTTAATACCAGAAAAATTTACTTTTAAAGTAAGACTGTCGTTTGAAAATAATTCTTTATCGTATTGAATGCTCATATTATAATTTTATTATTACATCTATGTACCCATCCCATTCAGGATTATAATTTTCATGAAATGGAGGTCCAAAGTCTTTTTCATTTTTTAAAATTTTTACATCAGTAATATCTTCAATATTAAACATTCTAAAACTATCAAAAGGATTTTTCTCAACTGAATCTGAATCTCCACCTGTTTGTACAATATGAACTTTTGTGCTTTGAATTCTTGTGTTTTTTGCAGTATAAATAAAACCTGCGTATGGATTTCCAAATCGTATCCCATCTTTTTTACCCTCTTTAATATATTTAAAAGAAATGGGCTTTTTGTTTTTAATGGCTTCAATTAAAATTTCTAAAGTGTTCATAATTTTATTTTTTAAAGTTTAACATACTCATAATCATTTTTTATATTATGCACAAAATATCTTCCATGCGAACCGGCATCCATCAGTTCATCATACACCACCTGTGGAACATCAAAATACTGATAAACCCCACCATGATTAAATTCAATTTCTAAAATTTGCCCTTTTGCATCGTAACCAACAGATGCAAGGTTTGATGATTCTACAGATTTTCTTTTCATAATATTTAGATTTTTTATTTACTCCTATTTAATCTCCTTGCTTATAGTTTTTCCCAAGAGATGTCAGCAAGTTTAAGTTATCCTTATACTGCTACCCATTTAGCAATTCCATTAGGAAGTTTTTCATCAAACCAATGCCAGATATCAAAACGGTAAGTTCCTTTTTCCCAGCAATAGAAATCTTTTTCAATACAATCATTATTATCTATTGGGATTTGGGGAAACTCTTTCCACAATTGAAATAATTTAACTGTTTTCATTTAATTGCCTCCTGTATTATCCTATTTATAGCATCCTTCTTTTCCTGTATCTTTTTATCAAATACTCTCTGCTTGCCGGTTGCAGTTTTGATTACATTAGCTATTTCATCTTGCTCAGTTAATGAAATTTCAGGTATTGGCAATTCCTGTAACTGGCTCGGAAAAATGTTTGTGTTGTTGCCTAAACCTTTCTTGTGTGTGTAAATTAAGTATTGAAAAAAATCTGTTCTGAAATAGTAATATGCAAAAAGGGGATTATAGTTTCTTAATCTTATTCGCATTGTAAAATCTGCATAAACAGCCTCGTTGTCTTCATTGTCAATTATGGCAACTTTGCCTATTGTCCCTTCTCCGCTTCTTGCCATTATTATATCATTCAAAGCAATTCTTTTGTTCGGGTTTGCATCATAATAGAATTGAAAAACAGTTTTTGCTTCTTCGGCTTCAAACCGCCAGTTCTTAATGTCTGCCATTGAAACATAGTATTGATTTCCGTTTTCCTCATAATCTTCCAAAGGCTTAATGCTTTTGCCAAGTGTAATGGTTTCGGACAGGTAATCTTTTATTCGTTTTGATGTTTGAGATTTTAATATTTGAGAAACATAAGCCCCTGCTTTATTGTGAAATTTGAAACTGAAACGGTTGTCAATGTTATTGGCGAATGCACTGAAAGTGCTATTCATTAAATGAACATTTTTTAGCTCATTAAATGCTTTTATATCCCAATTAAAATTTGAAGTGAATACTTTATTTATTATTTCAACGTCCGGTTTTATTTGAGATTTTAGTTTTTTTATTTCGACTTCTATCGGTGCGATTTTATTTACAATTTTTTCCTGTTCCTTAATATCTACAGGAATTAGCATTGGTAATTCTCTGATGTAATTTTTAGAAAGATTTTTTTGTGTTTTACCTGTTTCAGCACTTCTAAAATATCTTTGCATTAATGCTGAGTTAAGATAATATACAAGCAATGTGGAATTTATTCTATTTTCGTCAACATTTAACTTTGCCAGATAATGAGAAAGAGTAAGTTGAATATTATCCTTTGAGTTTTGATAAATGAAAGATGCTCCACAGCTTGCTGATATTGCAATTACTATTTCACCCACTAACAATTTATATTTCTTTAGATCTTCACCTTTATCATCATTAATATAAATTGGATTTGATAAATCCAGTTCACCGTCTTTAATGTTCCTAACTACAATATGAATATAATCTGACTTGCCATCTAAATAATAATCTTCTTTAGCTATTGGGTGCCCTGTCTCAAGAAGTGTGATATACTTTTTTAGTCTTGGAATATCACGGGTAATATTCATCTCTCTGGATATTTCCAAATAATCAAAATCCATTCGCAAGAATGGGTCGTCTGATAAACTACTTAGGCTCTGTGTTGCTATTTTCAATCCCATTTTACTGTTTGTCTAAGGTGGTCAAGTATTTTTATTTTTTCAGTTTTACGAAGCAAAACATCCTCAGATTTCCAATGTGATAAAATGCCGGTTGTAAATAAATCAACCAGTGCTTTATCTGTTCTTTCGTAATATTTTTCTTTCAACACTTTTTCATCATAGTATTTACTTAAAGCAGCTTTAGCATTTTTGAAATTATTTTGTGCAGTGGCATATTCCGCTTTCAGTTTTTCTAACTTCTTTTCTTCCTTTTCCAATTCTTTGTCGGATTTATCGGTGTTGCTTCCCTTGCCATTTTGGTCAGTAACTTTTTTCTGTTTTGTTGCTACTACTTTTTCTATTTCTTCAATACTTTTTTTTAATTCCTCAACAATTTCGGAAAAATTATTTTTTACTTTCTCCGTATCAAGCAATAACGGTGCAGCCTCAATATCGAACAGTTCATTAGGCATTGGTTTGGGTCCTCTTTTAGTCCTTTTGTACCCTACATTTTCAGCTTCTGCCATAAATATGTTGTAGTCAATTTGCTTACTCACTTCGCCAAACACCCACCAGGAATTGCAGTGTCCGAATAATTCAATCACATCTTTATTAATACTGCTTACTTCTTTAATTTCAGCTTTGTATTTTTCTAATACTTTTTTTATAGAAAGTGATACATCTTTTGGCTCTAAATAATCCTTCAGAAAATAATGAATATTTTGAAGCGAAGCTTTATCATCATCGTTTTTGATGGAAGGATATTTTTCTTTTTTCTCTCCTTTAAGGTAAACTGAGATGTAGTTGGCAACTCTTGTATTTAGTTTACCCCATTCAGCTTGATATTTATTCCATATAGTATTCCATTCTACTACTTCATCAGCAGTTTTCTTTTGTGCAAACAACAAACTTGTTTTTGTTGATGTAAAAGGTTCAAACGTTACTTGTGGTAAACTCACCACTGCTTTTATCCTGAAATATTTGAACAGGAAAAGCCGTATATATTTATTTTCAGTAGTATCAAAAACGCTTTCGGGTAACACTATTCCCATTCTTCCATTTTCTTTTAACAACTGGTAATAGCGTTCAATGAAAAGATTTTCAGAATTTCTCTTTTTGTGAAAAATGAAAGTCCGTTCAACTTTCTGTTTTGTTACTGCATCTAAATCAACGCTAAAAGGGGGATTGCTTATTACAATATCAAACTGTCCGTTGGTGTGTTTATTCCCATATTCAACATGTGATTCTTGTAAAACAAGAACATTGGTTCCACCGGCAGTTTTAGTATACATTGTAAAAGGCAGTAAGCCATCCTGCACAAACAGATTTGCAGAACCATCACCGTGCAATATCATATTCACCTTTGCTGCTGTGCCTAAGTCAAAGTTGCTGTCTGCACCATATAGAAATTCTCTTGCCCATCTGTTTTCGTGAAACTCAGGGAAATAATCTTTATACCATCTTAACACCTGATTGCTTGTATCTATTTCTTCATTACGCTTATGCTTTACCTCTTTTGTAATGGTTTTCATTGCTTCAATTAAGAATGTGCCACTACCGCAGGAAGGATCAATAATGTAAGGTAAATCTTGTTTTTCGTTTAAGCGATATATAGCGAGATTATCAAGTTCAAGAGCATAAAGAATAAATCGAACAACATTTATAGGGGTAAAAAATTGTCCCTTTGTTTGTTTAAAACCGTCTCGTGTAATGCTTTCAAAAAAGTCTCCTAAAATATCTGTTCCGTCAACCTGATTTCTTCCTTCAATTAATGAAATATCCTCTAATTGCTGAACTGTATAGATGAGTTTTGACAATGGAAATTTTTCTTCATTAATTACATAGGTTTTTGCAAGTTTTACAGGGTCTGTCAGGTTTAACTTTTTCTCTAATGCCCTGCGATACAATTCATTTATCCTTTCAAATACTTTTTCCGGTTTTTCAATTACAAAATCTCCTTTTTTCTCTTCAAAGCCGAATATTTGAAAATCATATTGTTCACCTTTTTTCTTTTCATCTTCATCCTGGATTTTCGCAAGAATTACATTTACTAAAGAATTAAAAATTTCTGTATCGGATGTGCTCATTCCACCCCAAAGAACATTGTGCAAATTCCTACTAAGGCTTATTACTTCATCGTGAGTAAAGTTTGTTCTTAAATCGCGTTTCTTATCTCCATTAACAAAAGGCGGTTTTCGTGGTTTGCCATATCCTGCAGAGAGTTCTGATGAAATAGATGGTCTGCCTGCTTCATCCCAACTTTCAAACTCCTTGTATTGTTTATGATCAATAATAATTGCCTGGTCTAACAATTCATCCCCTTTGAAATCTACTGTATAATAAACGAGGTATTTGCTTTCGGACTGCATCTTTGCCAACTTAAAAAGCTGCCCTTCAATAAATTCTTTATCTGCTTCCCATTTATCGGGCGCTTTCACCTCAATAAAAAAGAAAACTTTACCTTTTCTGTCTCTCACTAAAACATCAATTCTTGCTTTCTTTACTGATGGCCTGCCTATTTCATACTCTACTTCAATATCAATCAACTCAGGACTATAATCAAGTTCATTTACTAAATGATTTACAAGGTATGCCCTGACAATTTCCTCATCACCTGTAATTACTTTAATTCCTCTCGGATTATTGATTTTATTATAGGTAATGGTACTCTTGTCAATGTCAATTTCTACAACCCTGTCTTTTGCGTTTTTTAGTGTTTGTAATATTTTTTCTTTCCTGGTCATTTCTTGTTTGCTTTTAAATATTTAACTCTTTTCTCCGCGACTTTCAATGCTTTTTCTCCAAGTTCTTCATCTTGAATTTCATACATTATTTTGTCGCTTAGAAATAAAACTAAAAGGTCGTCTGTACTGTATTTGTAAATGCTTGCAAGTTTTAACACAACTTCCTTTGTCAATTTGCGTTCACCTCTTTCCATTTTGCTAAGTATTGCTACATCAATGTCAAGCAATGCCGCTACTTTACGCAATGGTAATTCTTTTTGTTCTCTCAGTTTTCTTAGCTTTTCGCCTATTGTTTCTGTTGACATCATTTCTATTGACTGTTTTTGTCAAAAATACCATTTTCATTTAATTTAATACCATTTATTTACAAAAAACTTTTCAACAATCTTTTGAGCGTTGATAAGATTGGCTCTTTGGCATTTGCCTATGGGTTGGATTGAGTGTAGGGGCAAAAGACAATGTGCCAATGTGGGCAGTCAATTCTTCCCCTCTTCCCTCTATTCCCTTTACACCCTTTACATCCTCTATTCCCTTTCTTCCACTATTCCGTTCATTGCAATACAATTCTCCGTTTTTTATTTAATTTTGCTCAAATTCAAAGATTATATTATGTTACGAACACACACTTGCGGGGAATTAAGATTATCAAATAAAGGGAAAAAAGTAACTCTTTGCGGATGGGTTCAAAAAACACGTGATCTGGGAGGCATGACATTTATTGATATACGTGACCGGTATGGGATCACCCAGTTGGTTTTCAACATGGAAACAAATGCCGGACTATGTAATAAAGCCTGGGAAATTGGACGTGAATTCGTTATTTGTGCTACCGGAATTGTTAAAGAAAGGAGTAATAAAAATCTTAATATCCCAACAGGTGAAATTGAAATAGAGGTAAAGGAACTTAAGGTATTGAAT
>JAUWQL010000013.1 GCA_030611105.1 Bacteroidales bacterium | reverse complement strand
GTTCTGCCTGTATTCATATGGCAAAACTGATATCAATTTTGTAAAATTTGATTTCAAATCGAAAAATATTTCAAAGAACGCTTTTGTTTATTTTATAAGGCTTCTTCCATTTTTTTGTACCTTTAACCGGACACTAGTGTTATTTTATCATTAATCATTTTATGTGTTGGATTAGCTAAATTGTTACAAACTAGCGAATTGCTTGCCTGTATGACCATGGGAACAGTGATTACAAATAAAAGTAAATTTCATGATAAAATATTCAAAGTAATAGAACGGTACACTGAGGAATTTATATTTCTTTTATTTTTCTTGTTAAGTGGTTTGCACCTGGATATTACAACAATCCCACATGCTGCATATTTAATAATCATTTTTGTTATATTACGAATAATTGGGAAATATCTGGGGTCAAATATAGGTGCACGTGTTTCAAAAGCTCATCCTTCTATCCGAAAATATACAGCCGGGGGATTATTACCACAAGCCGGAATAGTTATTGGAATGGTACTTAGCATATACCAAAATGAAGAATTTAAGGAAATTTCCGAAATATTACTAACCGTAATTATGGGAGCAACAATTATTCATGAATTAATTGGCCCGATAGCAGCAAAATATTCATTAATGAAGGCTGGAGAAATAAAAAAGAAATAAGACGTAAAACGCAATTATCCTAAAATCGGGAATAAATTCTATACATTTTGTTTCTATAGATTATTAATTTATTTATATCTTGCAGCATTAAAACAAAACCTATTAAAATTTAAATATTATGAAGCGAAAAATCTCATCATTTATTTTATCAGTTTTTGCAATTTTAATTATTGCAGGTTGTGGAAATCAAACAAAAACCATGGAAACAGAAAATGAAATTCAGAAAAAAGTAGATGAGTTTATTGAAGTAGAATTAACTTCTGATATAAGCCACTTATCTGAAAATCAAAAAGAAATGCTTGTTTATTTATTCGAAGCCGCCAAATTAATGGAAGACATTTTCTGGAAAGAAGCATACGGAAATAAAGAAGAGCTATGCAATAGTATAACTGATCCAATTGTAAAAGAATTTGTAAAAATTAATTTTGGGCCCTGGGAAAGGCTAAATAACAATATTCCTTTCTTTGATAGTATTCCAAAACCAGCCGGAGCAAACTTCTACCCTGTTGATATGACTAAGGAAGAATTTGATGCAATTGAATTCGAAAAGAAAACAAGCTTATACACCTTGATTCGCAGAGATGATGAAGGTGAATTATATCCAATCCCTTATCATGAAGCATTTAAAGAAGAAACAGAAAAAGCTGTTGAATTAATTAAAAAAGCAGCAGAGTTAGCAGAAGATGAAGGATTTAAAAAATACCTGGAATTAAGAGCTGAAGCCCTGTTAACTGATGATTATTACGCTAGTGATATTGCATGGATGGAAATGAAAACAAATGATATTGATTTTATTGTTGGTCCGATCGAAAATTACGAAGATGCATTATACGGATATAAAGCTGCTCATGAATCTTTCATTTTAATTAAAGATAAGGAATGGAGTAAAAAACTGGAAAAATTTGCAGCTTTGCTTCCTCAATTCCAAAAAGATTTACCGGTACCCGATGAATATAAAAGCGAAACACCGGGAAGCGATTCAGACTTAGGTGCTTATGATGCAGTTTTTTATGCAGGCGACTGTAATGCAGGGAGTAAAACAATTGCTATTAACCTCCCTAACGACGAACAAGTCAGATTAGATAAAGGAAGCCGTAAACTTCAATTGAAAAATTCAATGCGAGCTAAATTCGACAAAATATTAGTTCCAATTTCTGATTTATTAATTGACGAAGATCAAAGAAAACATGTGAAATTTGATGCTTTCTTCGAAAATACAATGTTTCACGAAGTAGGCCATGGTTTAGGACTGGGAAGAACTATTGATGGTAGCCAAACTGTACGCGAAGCCTTGCAAAATTACTACACATCAATTGAAGAAGGAAAAGCTGATATATTAGGACTTTATGTTGTAACTAAGCTATACGAAATGGGCGAATTATCAAGTGGCGAACTAATGGATAATTTTGTAACATTTATGGCTGGCATTTTCCGCTCGGCACGTTTTGGTATTGCAAGCTCGCATGGAAAAGCTAATATGATGCGTTTTTATTTCTTCCAGGAAAAAAATGCATTTACCAGAGATGAAGCTACCGGAACATATAAGATTGATTTCGAGAAAATGAAAGCAGCCATGGATGAGTTAGCTCAAAAAATCCTAATTATTCAGGGAGATGGAAATTACGAAGAAGCTAAAGCCTGGGTTGAAGCCGATGGTAAAATTAAAGAAATCTTACAAAAAGATTTAGACAGAATTAATGCTGCCGGTATACCAAGAGATATTAGATTTAAGCAGGGAAAAGAAATGCTTGGATTAAACTAAAACAATATTTTTTTCTAATAACAGTAAATGAATCTTAAGGATATTAAATATTATTTTTTATTTTGTTTAATAATAATTCCATTAACGTTATTAAGTCAGATAAATAGCAATGGTAATTACTTAACTGACACCATTGAATGGAATAATCAGGACTCATTTCACAACGACAGTTTATTTATAAATAATCAAATAAAATATGATCAATTTTACGATTCACTAATAACTAAAGCTTCAAAAAATAAAATAACAAAAGCTGCTCTCAATCTTCTATTAATAAGCCAACCTACATCAGGTAAATTTATAGGTATTGAAGATTTAAGAAATGAAGAATATTACAGATTATATTCCGGTAAAAAAATCAGGAATATAGAAATTGTAAAACTTGACGTATTTGGGCCTGCTTTAAAAGATACAACAACAGCTACCAGTTGGATAAACAGATTTGGAAATAATACACATGTTAAAACCCGTGAATTTATTATTAGAAACAACCTTCTCTTCAATTCAGGAGATACTATCAACCCAATTTTATTAGTTGATAATGAGAGATTAATTCGACAGTTGGATTATATAAAAGATGCATCAATTCAGATTGCAGAAATCCCCGGGTCACCTGATTATGTCGATATACTTATAATAACAAAAGATGTTTATTCAGCAGGTTTTTATGTTGATTTGTTTAGTTTAGAATCCGGTGTAATAGAATTATATGAAAATAATCTTGCCGGATTAGGTCATAAATTGAATGGTAGCCTTTATTTAAATACAAATGAAATTCCACCAACAGGATTTGAATTTAATTACAATATAAATAATATAGGAGGCTCATTCGTAAAATCAAGAATTCAATATTTAAAAGCATTTGAAACAGAAAAGTTTGGAATTACATTAAACCGAACCTTCTTTTCATATAACACTAAATGGGCAGGAGGACTTAGGCTTTATCAAACATCTTCGCTAAATAACATTAAAAAGATAGATACAACATTATTAGATGTAAGATTAAATTATGCTACTCAGGATATATGGTTTGGTCGTTCATTTTTATTAAAAACAAGCAATTTGCAATACCAAAACAGAACAAGGCTTATAATTGGAGCAAGGTATATAAACAATACGTTTTATAAGGGTCCTGAGGTAAGTGAAAGATACAACTTCCAATATCACGACAATCAAATGATACTGGCAGGTATTGCATTTTCACAACAAAAATATTACAAATCAAATCTAGTATATGGTTTTGGTAAAACCGAAGATATTCCTATTGGATGTTTAGTTCAATTTAATATAGGATTTGAAAAAGATGAATTTTATAAAAGACCATATTGGGGCTTAAGACTATCACGAGGTATTTATTATCCCAAAATAGGTTACTTAAATTTTCATGGCGAATTCGGTGGTTTATATTATGACGATCAACTCGAACAGGGTGTTATTACTTTTACCGGACAAGCTATTAGCAACTTACACTATTTCAATCGATTAAAATTACGCGAATTTCTAAGCGTAAACTATACAAGAGGGATTAATCGTTTTAGTGATGAAAAAGTGTACTTAACTACCAAAGACATTTGGGGTTTATCAAGCGATTATTTATTTGGAATTCAGAAAGTCTCATTTCATTCCGAACTTATTGCGTTTTCAAATTTATACATATATAACTTTAGATTTTTATTTTTCGGATTTGGCGATATTGGATTAATCGGCCCTGAAAACAAATCAATTTTCAGTAATAAACTATATTCCGGAATTGGGCTGGGAATAAAGGTTAGAAACGAAAATTTAGTTTTCAAAACCGTTCAAGTAAGATTTGCATATTATCCCACTGTTCCTAATGATTCAGAACATTTTTATTTACTAATTTCCGGAGAAAACTACCAGAAACCAATAAATTTTGAACCAACTGCTCCTTATATCATAGAATACGATTAATATTCATTTATAATATTTCTTAGTGAACAAAGCAACCACTTGCCTGGTTACTCTTATAATGTAACAAACAATTAATTTAAAAACCATTTAAAATTTTATTTTATGTCTGTATTAGTAGGGAAAAAAGCACCTTCGTTTAACACGAGTGCTGTTATTAAAGGAAACCAAATAGTTGAAGATTTTTCGCTAGAACAATATTTGGGTGAAAAATATGTGTTATTTTATTTTTATCCAGCCGATTTTACTTTTGTTTGCCCAACCGAAATTCTTGCATTTCAAGAAAGACTGCCGGAATTTGAAGAAAGAAATGTTGCAGTTGTTGGCTGTTCTGTTGATTCAGCTTTTTCGCATTGGAAATGGTTACAAACAGAATTAAAAGACGGAGGTATAAAAGGCGTAAAATATCCGCTTGTTGCCGATCTTTCAAAAACTATATCGGAAAACTATGATGTACTTGCCGGTAGTTACGACTATTCTGAAACCGGAGAAAGTATTTTTAATGGAACTCCTATGGCATATAGAGGTTTGTTCTTGATTGACAAAGAAGGAGTTGTTCGCCATCAGGTTGTAAACGATATGCCATTAGGAAGAAGTACCGATGAAGCTTTGCGAATGATTGATGCATTGCAATATTATGAAGAAAACGGCGAAGTTTGTCCTGTAAACTGGAAAAAGGGCGACAAAGCATTAAAGCCAACTCAAGAAGGAATAGCAGATTATTTAAGTAAATAATCAAATAATAGAATTCTTATAAAAGCATCTCTTCGCAGAGATGTTTTTATTTATGTAAGGTTTTGTCAACCCAATTTAAAGCTTCATTAAAAGCTTCTTTATTAACAACATGTCCTCCTTCAAAAAGCAATAATTCTACATCATAATTTAGTTTTGATAGTTTCTTTCTTGCCTCATTAGATTTTTTATAACTTATTACAGAATCATTTTTACCATGAGCAATAAATATTTTAAGATCTTTCCCATTTATTAAATCCTCATTTGAAATAAACCAAGGATATATTTTTGTGTCTGGTAATCTCCCCCCAAAAGCAATAACAGCATCAATCTTATCTGAGTTTTTTATTCCCGTTGCATAAGCATACGCAGCTCCCTGAGAAAAACCCAATAAATAATTTTTATCAATCTTATACTTTCTATTCATTTGATCCACAACATTAATAATATATTTCATTACTGCAGGATCACTTTTCTCCCATAATTCTTTTTTGTATCCTCGAAAATCCCACGAATATTGATATTTTCTATTCCCAATATCATCTTTTAAATAAGGAGCTTCAGGTACAACATAAATAAAATCGTCTGATTCTATGTAACTATTTATAATACAAAAATCTTCAGCGTTCCCACCAAAACCATGTAAACCAATTAACAATGAATAGCTTTTATTTGGGTTATAGTTTTTAGGAACAATAACTCTACATTTTATCAGAACATTTGCATCCACATAAACAGTTTCTCCCAAATCTTTACCATAATTCAATACTTCATATAGAGTATTCTTAAAACCTGTATTATTTGCCAACACTTTAAAACATTCTTCATCCTTAATTTTAGAAAAATTATTGTATCCGGCATTAATTGCCATTATTAAAAAATTGCTTGCATACTCAGAATTTTTCATCATTGCGTAACAACATGCTAATTGATAAAGAGAGTTAGCATCATCAATATTATGCTCAATAATATTCAAATAATACTTTGCTGCTTTTTCAAAATCTTTTTTAAGAAACAGTATATACGCCTGCAATTCCAGATTTTCAAGATTAAACGAATTTATCCGATCAAAATCAACCTCTAAAATCGAAGAACTTATAATTTGTTCTGTAGTAACATAATCTTGTTTATCCTGTGATATAGCGAAAATACTAAAACAAAAAGAAACTAAAATTAAGAGAGTAATTCTTTGGTGTTTCATGACAATTAATATTGGTATAAAATATAGATTAACTATTTAAATAATACCCTTCATATTTCAATTAAATAATTTCCTTTATCTATTTTTGTATTATGAGAAAAGAATTCGTAACAGGAGTTGATGATATTGATTCATTTAAAAAGAAAGTTTTAATATATGGCAGTAAATTCAAGATATTTGCTTTTCTTGATAGTAATAATTTTAATTTAAATAATTCAGAACACACCTATCACGAGTACAATTTTCTTGCAGGAATAGGTTCTATAAAAGAAATTATTAGTAATGATTCATCAGGTTTTAAAGATCTTATTAAACTAAAAGCCAAAACTAAAGATTGGTTTTTTGGATTTTTTACCTACGATTTAAAAAATGAACTTGAAAGTTTAAAATCAAAAAATATTGACGAGTTAAACTTTCCGGCTATCCACTTTTTCTCACCCGAAATAGTTATTTTATCAAAAGATTCAACAGTTTCATTTTTGTATTATGAAAATCAGTACTCAGAAAAAGAGATATACAGCATTATTCAAAAAATTGAATCTGTCGACTTAACAGATATAGATCAAAAAATACCTTCAGTGCAATTAAAACAGCGACTTAATAAAAATGAATATATTGAAACCGTAAAAAAACTTAAGAATCATATTCAACGTGGCGATATTTACGAAATTAACTTTTGTCAGGAATTCTATGGTAAAACGACCATTTATCCTGTCAATACATATGTGAGATTAAAAAATATATCTCCTACTCCATTTTCGTGTTATTACAAATTAGATGATAAGTATTTGATATCAGCAAGTCCGGAAAGATTTATAAAAAAGATAAAAACCAAGATTATTTCGCAACCCATAAAGGGAACTATCAAAAGAGGGTTGAATGAAAAAGAAGATTCATATTTAAAAGATAAACTTTTTAATGATCCTAAAGAAAGAGCCGAAAATATAATGATTGTAGATTTAGTAAGAAATGATTTGTCACGCACAGCAAAAAAAGGCTCTGTTAAAGTTGAAGAATTATACGGGATATACAGTTTTAGTCAAGTGCATCAAATGATATCAACCGTTGTTTCAGAAGTTGAAAACGATACTGATATTATAGAAATAATAAAAAATGCATTTCCAATGGGTTCCATGACAGGCGCACCAAAGATTCGAGCAATGCAATTAATTGAAAAATACGAAAGAACAAAGCGTGGTTTATATTCTGGCTCAGTTGGATTTATCACTCCGGATAATGATTTCGATTTTAATGTAGTAATACGAAGTATTTTATACAATCAAACAAAAAATTACGTATCTTTTACCGTTGGTGGCGCAATAACAAGTCTTGCTGATCCTGAAAAGGAATATGAAGAATGTATGGTTAAGGCAGAAGCAATGATGAGAGTACTTATTTAAGGTTACCTTAATTTTTATGCAATCAGATTTTCAAATATTTATTGATTCCAACAAGCTGTGTAATAATACAGACCGAATTCTACTGGGGATAAGTGGAGGCATCGACTCTATTTGCATGTTTCACCTTTTCAGGCAATTGGAGTTTTCAATCGGTATTGCTCATTGTAATTTCCAATTACGAAGTGATGAATCGGAGCAAGATGAAATATTTGTCAGAAACCTTGCTAATAAATATAATATTCCGTTCTTCTCAACACGTTTCGAAACAAAAGAAATTGCTGAAAACGAGGGAATATCAATACAAATGGCTGCAAGAGATTTACGATACGACTGGTTCGAAGAGATTAGAAACAAATATGACTATAATTATATTGCAATAGCTCATAACAAAGATGATGTTATTGAGACATTTCTAATTAATCTTACACGGGGTTCTGGCATAAAAGGCTTTACAGGAATTAAATCGAAATCAGGAAAAATTATAAGACCTTTGCTTTTCGCGTCAAGAAATGTAATAGAGGAATATCTAAACAAAAACAATTTTGAATATCGAGAGGATTCATCAAATAGCGCAGTAAAATATAGCAGGAATCTAATCAGGCATGAGATAATTCCATTGTTTGAAAAAATTAATCCTAGTTTTCGAGAAACAATTATTGAAAATATTTCAAGATTAAAAGATACAGAAAAAGTTTATTTAGATAATATTTCTAAAACCCGGGAATCAATTGTTAGAGAAGAGAATCAAAGAACATTATTGAATCTTGAAAAATTAAAACAATTATATCCTCTTTCGACCTTTCTATATGAAATTTTAAAACCATTTGGATTTTCCGGTTCACAGGTAAATGATATTATTGAATCGCTCGATGGAATATCGGGAAAACAGTTTTTTTCATCAACTTATAGATTAATTAAAGACAGAACCGAACTGATTATTGAGGAAATATCTTCAATCAATGAAAAACATTATTATATAGATGTTAATACAGAGAGATTTGAATCTCCTGTTAAATTAAATTTTTCAAAATTTGAGTTAAACAGAGATTTTAAAATTATTAAAGACAGTCAAATTGGCTTATTTGATTTAAATAAAATAGAATTCCCGATCATATTAAGAAAATGGGAAAAAGGTGATTATTTTATGCCACTGGGAATGAAAAACTTAAAAAAAGTTAGTGACTTTTTCATCGACAGCAAACTTTCATTATCGGACAAGGAAAATGCCTGGATTCTGGAAAGTGAAAATAAAATAATCTGGATTTTAGGCTATCGAATCGATGAAAGGTTTAAAATAACAGATATCACCAAAAATATTTTTAAAATAGAATTACTCAGAGTTCAATAATATCAATACATCTTTAATTTTCTTTGAATTGTTAAAAAAATAGAGGTCTAAAATTTCGAAATAAATATTGCTTTTTATAATTTTAAAAATCTATCCGTTAAAATTGTTTTTGAAACATTTCGTTTTACAGTAAACCTTTTAAGAAAAAGAACGGTTGATATAATGTAATGAGATAAAAATGGAAGAAGACCAGAGTTTTAATCAGACCGAGTTTTTAGATTTATTGCCCGAAATAGTATTCGAAATTGATAAAAATCTAAATATTAAATTTCTAAATCAAGCATGTGAGAAAATCCTGGGTTATAATAAAAGCGAATTAATTAATAATAAATCTTCATTAAAAGACTTTGTAGTCCCTGACGACATAGAAAAGATTAAAAATGATATCAATAAAAATTTAAACGGTATTCATATTTCCGGAAATAGTTACGAAATATTTAATAAAAATAAAGAAAAATTAACTTTAGAGATATATAATAGCCATATTAAGGAGAATGGAGAAATCGTTGGGTTAAGATGTATTGCCATTGATATTACCGAAAAAGAAAAAAAATATAAAAAGTTAACCTCACAAGAAAAACATTTTAGACAAATTTTTCAAAACTTCCCTCTACCTTATCAATCACTCGACGAGAAAGGGATAATTATAGATGTTAATCCTGCCTGGCTAGAACTAATGGGTTATTCAAAAGAAGAAATCGTTGGAAAAAACTTTACAAGTATTTTATCAGCAGACAATCAGAAAAGATTCAAAAAAGCATTTAATATTTTCATGAAAAAGGGAGAGATCAGTAATATTCAGTTTGATTTATTTAAAAAAGACGGTTCTGTTATCTATACAAATTATCACGGCAAAGTTGAATATTCAGATACTAAACAATTCTACAGAACGCATTGTGTATTCAGTGATATTACACTACAACAAAAAGCAGAACAAACACTTATAAAATCTGAACAAAGATTACGAGAACTGAATGCAACAAAAGATAAGTTTTTTTCTATCATAGCACACGATTTAAAAAATCCTTTTAACGATTTAATGGGTTTTACTCAGTTACTTGCCCTAAATATAGAAAAATACGATAAATCAAAAATTGAACAATTTGTTAAGATTATACACCAAAGCTCAAAACTTGCATATAACTTACTTGAGAATTTATTAGATTGGTCAAGATCACAAACTGGCACTCTGAAATTCAATCCTGAGAAAATTCTTATCAATAAATTAGTTGATGAAAGTATTGATTTATTGGAATCTACTGCCCAAAACAAAAACATTCAGATATATTCAGAATTTGATAAAGGTCTTTCTGCATTCGCAGACAAAAACATGGTTAAAACCATTATTCGAAACTTAATTTCAAATGCCATTAAATATACAAACCAGGGCGGTCATATAAATATAAAAAGTTATAGCGATAATAAAGTTTGCAAAATAAGTGTATCAGATTCCGGAATAGGCATAAGTGAAGAAAATATCGCTAAAATTTTCAAAATAGATGAAAGTTTTTCAACCATTGGCACTGAAAGAGAAAAAGGTACCGGACTAGGATTAATACTTTGCAAAGAGTTTGTTGAAAAAAACAGCGGCAAACTTTGGGTGAAAAGTGAGCCCGATAAAGGAAGTACATTTTTCTTTACACTCCCTTTACCCGAGCCTGAATTTTAATTTACACTTTCCTCTAATAGAGTAAAATCAGATACTTTATATTCATTTTAAATAAGTAGGTTTTTTCAACACCGGAGTCTGAAAATTTATTATTAAAGATTGATTTTCAAAACTTTAATATCAACATTAATATCGTTAAAAATCAATCATCAGCAAAGCCTTATTATAGTTGAATAATTTTATTATGTTTGTGGATTAACCTAAAAATACTTTGAATTATGCCTAGCTTCGTAATAAGTGAAAAGTGTGATGGCTGCAAGGCTTTAGATAAAACTGCCTGCCAATATATTTGTCCAAATGATTTAATGGTCTTAGATAAAGAAAAAAACAAAGCATATAATCGTGCTGTTGATATGTGTTGGGAATGCTATAGTTGCGTAAAAATTTGTCCTACTCAAGCTATTGAAATTCGCGGATATGCAGATTTTATGCCATTAGGTGCAGTGGTTCAACCTTTACGTAGCACTGACTCAATAATGTGGTCGGTAAAATTCCGGAATAAAAAGATAAAACGATTTAAATTCCCTATAAGAACAACACCTGAAGGAAGCATTGATCCAAAAACAGGAATGGAAACCGGAACTGATGATTTAAAAAATCCTTTGCTTAGGACTGAACCTGATTCATTAGGGACAGAACTTTACAAAAAATAATTTCCAAAAAACAAAAAATAATTTTCAATTAAATTCCAATGGCCAATATTTCAAATAACAAACCAGTTTACGATCTTGAAGAAAGAACTTATCTTTTTGCAAAAAATGTTAGGCAAGAAATGAAAAAAGTAAAAAAGTATTTCTTTAATGAAGATGACATCAGACAATTAATAAGATCATCCGGGTCAGTTGGTGCTAATTATATTGAAGCAAACGAATCATTTAGCAAAAAAGATTTTGTACATAGAATTAAGATTTGCCGAAAAGAAGCAAAGGAAAGTGCATATTGGCTTAGATTAATTAATGATTCTACTTATGAAAATAATAATGAAAATTTAAAAATATTATATCAAGAAGCAGTTGAACTCAAAAAAATATTTTCATCTATTATCGAAAAATCAAAATAGAATTTTGGATTTTGATATTTTAGAATTGAGTATTAATTGTTATTTGTAATTTGTGTATTGTTATTTAAAATTAAAATCATGATAACTGAAAATTTTGAAACCATAATTATAGAAACCGATTTATTAATTCTTGGTGGTGGAATGGCTGCTTGCGGAGCTGCATTTGAAGCAGCACACTGGGCAAAACAACATAATAAAAAAGTAACTGTTGTTGATAAAGCAGCTATGGAACGTAGTGGTGCTGTAGCAATGGGACTTTCTGCCATAAATCTTTACTTAGGATTAAAAAACGGTAAAAACACAATAGAAGATTATGTGAATTACGTTAAAAATGATTTAATGGGAATTACCCGCGACGATTTGGTTGCTAACATTGCCCGCCATGTTGATTCATCAGTTCACCTTTTCGAAAAATGGGGCTTACCAATCTGGAAAGACGAAGAAGGAAATTATGTAAATGAAGGCCGATGGCAAATCATGATTCATGGTGAATCGTATAAAAATATAGTTTCTGAAGCTGCTAAAAATGCCTTAAAAGAATTGGGTGATAATGGTGAATATTACGAAAGGATATTCATTACTGAGCCAATTATGGATGGCGATCGTTGTGTTGGTGCAGCAGGTTTCAGTGTTCGCGAAAATAAATTTTACATATTTAAAGCAAATGCTGTGCTGGATGTAATGGGTGGTGCAGTGCATATTTTCCGTCCTCGTTCGGTTGGCGAAGGTTTAGGAAGATCTTGGTATCCTCCGTTTAATTCCGGAGCAAGTACTTATTTTACACTTAAAGCAGGTGCCGAAATGACCTGTCAGGAAGTACGTTTTGTTCCTGTTCGTTTTAAAGATTCTTATGGTCCTGTTGGTGCATGGTTCTTATTATTCAAAGCGAAAGCTACCAATGCCAAAGGTGAAGATTATATGGAAACCCGTGCTGCTGAACTTGAAAACTGGGCTCCGTACGGAACATCAAAACCAACACCCACTAATCTTAGAAATTACCTAATGCTTCAGGAACTGGAAGCAGGAAATGGCCCTATTTACATGAAAACAGATGAAGCAATTAAAGAGTTAATGGCTGATATCACTGATGAAAAAGAAGCTAAAAGAAAAATGAAAGAGTTGGAATCAGAAGCCTGGGAAGACTTTTTAGATATGACTGTTAGCCAAGCTTTAAACTGGGCTTCACATAATATTTCGCCGGAAGAAACACCATCGGAAATTTCTGCTTGCGAACCTTACTTTATAAGCTCGCACTCCGGAGCTTCAGGAGCATGGGTTAGCGGACCAAAAGATTTATCTCCATCAGATGATTATCATTGGGGATATGATAATATGACAACCATAAAAGGTTTATTTGCTGCGGGTGATGCTTCAGGAGCTTCATCTCATAAATTCTCATCCGGTTCGTTTACCGAAGGCCGGATTGCTGCTAAAGCTGCTTTAGCATTTATTGTTGATAATCCTGATTCAGCAAATATTGATGATGAAAAAATCAAAAAATTAAAAGAAAGAATTTTACAACCACTTGCTATTTTTGACGAACATAAAGATTACACTAATGATGAAGATGTAAATCCTAATTTCATCAAGCCTAAAATGTTTATGTTCCGATTACAGAAAATTATGGATGAATATGCCGGTGGAGCATCAGTCCATTTTAAAACATCAAAAGCATTGCTTGAAAAAGGCCTTGAGTTTTTAGAATTTATGAAAGAAGATTCTGAAAAACTTGCTGCTAAAGATACAAATGAATTAATGCGTTGTTGGGAGAATATTCATCGTCTATGGCAAGCAGAATCGCATATCAGAACCATGTTATTCCGTGAAGAAACCAGATGGCCGGGATATTATTTCCGAACCGATCATCCTACAATGAAGGAAGAATGGAAAGCTTTTGCTAACTGTAAATGGGATCCTGAAACGGGTGAGTGGGAAATGATTAAAAGGGAAATAAAAGAACTTACATAAATTTACAATTTGTTACTGGTTACTTGTCGCTGGTAAATTACAAGTAACTAGTATCGAGTAACTAGAAACAAGATTTTGAATGTATAAAAACCAAAAGCCTGTTCTTATTATTGGTGGTGGTATAAGTGGTATAACAACTGCTGTTGAAATTGCTGAAGTTGGAAAAGAAGTTATTCTTATCGAGAAAAATACATATTTGGGTGGGAATGTAGTTAAGTTTAATAATTATTTCCCGAAACTTTGCCCGCCAACTTGTGGACTGGAAATTAACTTTCGTAGGATAAAACAAAATCCACGAATCAAATATTATACTTCAACTGAAGTTAAGGAAATATCAGGGGAAAAAGGAGATTTTAAAGTTACACTTAAAACAGCTCCTCAATATGTAAAAAATAATTGTACAGCATGTGGAAAATGCCTTGATGTTTGCCCCGAAGAAAGACCAGATGAGTTCAACTATGGATTTACCAAAACAAAAGCAATTTATTTACCACACGAAATGGCTTTTCCCTATAAGTTCAGTATTGATGATGAATATTGCAAAAAAGAATCCTGCAATAAGTGTGTTGAAGTTTGCGAGTATAATGCCATCGATTTATCTGCAAAAGAAGAAGTTTTTGATTTAGAAGCTAGCTCTGTAGTTATTGCTACAGGATGGAGGAATTACGATGCATCAAAAATTGATAACTTAAATTATTCAACATCAAAAAATATAATTACAAATGTTGAATTTGAGAGGTTTATAGCGTCTAATGGCCCCGGACACAATAAATTGTTGAGAGTGTCTGATAATTCAGAACCTGCCAAAATTGCTTTTGTTCAGTGTGCAGGATCGCGCGATGAAAATAATCTTCCTTATTGTTCGGCTGTTTGTTGCTCAGCATCATTAAAGCATGCATTAAGCATTCAGGAATTATATCCAAATATCAAGATAAATATTTTCTATATAGATATGCGTGTTGCTGGCCGTAATGAAGATTTTCTGGCTAAAGTACAAGAGAATAAGAATATCGAATTAATTAAAGGAAAAGTTGGTAAAATTTCTGAAACAGAATCGAATAACTTAATTCTGGAAGCTGAAGATGTTCTTTCAGGTAAAAAAATAAAATACGAGGCAGACATGGTTGTTCTTGCCACGGGAATTGTACCGTCTAATATTAAGCTAAACCTTAATAGAGACCAAAATCATTTTATATCTGATTTACAATCTGAAGGAATTTTCCCTGTTGCCTGCAGCAGAAAGCCAATGGATGTTTCATCATCGGTAAAAGATGCAACTGCTGCAGCATTAAAAGCGATTCAATACATTTAACAATTAAAAAGCATCAAAATTGAATTAAAATATGCCACCAAATCACGAAAACACGAAATCCCACCAAAAGTATTTCAAGCCAATTCCTGAAGAACTTGAGATTATTGGTAAAAAGATTGTAGATGCCGCATATACTGTACATAAAGAATTAGGTCCCGGATTACTTGAAAAAGTTTATGAAATTTGCTTTTGTCATGAATTAACAAAACGTGGATTAAATTATAAGCGACAGGTAAATATTCCTATAGTGTACGATGGATTGACATTTGAAGAAGGTCTAAGATTAGATGTTTTAGTTGAAGACGTAATTATTTGTGAGTTAAAAGCTCTGGAAACGGTCAATCCTGTTTGGGATGCACAAATACTAAGTCATTTAAAACTAACAAATAATAGACTGGGTTATTTGATAAATTTTAACGTTACAAATATTGGACAAGGAATCAAACGGTTTGTTTTTTAATGTTTTGTGGAATTTCGTGTTTTAGTGACTTAGTGGCAAAAAATAATATTAAATTAAATGGATAAAAAAACAGGCGTCTATATATGTTCCGGTTGCGAAATAGGCAAAAGTATAGATATTGAAAAGCTTAGTCAGGTAGCTTCGGAACACAATGTTGCAATTTGCAAAAATCATTCTTCGCTATGTTCA
This sequence comes from Bacteroidales bacterium, assembly GCA_030611105.1. GTDB lineage: Bacteria > Bacteroidota > Bacteroidia > Bacteroidales > UBA12077 > UBA12077. Next base: position 26,340 of record JAUWQL010000013.1, on the reverse strand, counting down.
GTTGAAGGATTTGATTTAATTAACAATGATATTGAAAATGAAAATCTGGATAGAATTGTTATAGCTGCCTGCTCACCCAGAACAAAAACTGAGATTTTTAATTTTCCTGAAAATATAATTCTTGAAAGAACAAACTTAAGAGAACAAGTTGCATGGTGTTATGAGCCTGGTGAAGAAGATACACAAATGGCAGCAGAAGATTATCTTCGCATGTCAATCACAAAAGTTAATAATATTGAAGTTCCGAAACCTTTTATAGCCGAGAATATAAGTTCTGAAATTTTAGTTGTAGGTGGCGGAATTACCGGAATAACTTCGGCTATTGAAGGAGCAAAAGCAGGCTACACGGTTCATCTAATCGAGAAAGAAGAAAAATTGGGTGGCTGGTTAAATAAATTACACAAACAAATTCCATACAGAGCACCATATGATACCTTAACAGATCCTGAACTTAATGACAGAATTAAAGAACTTGGACAATATGATAATATTAAGATATATACATCAACTACAATAAATAGAATTGACGGCCAGCCAGGACAATTCGAAGTTTCCCTGCTCGTCCGGCAGGCGGGCCTGCAAAACGGGAAAGAAGAAAAGATTACGGTAGGTTCAATTGTTACATCAATGGGCTGGAACCCTTATGATGCAAGCAAATTATCACATCTGGGATATGGTAAATCTAATGTTTTAAGCAATGTTGAATTTGAAGAATTAGTTAAAAATAACTCTGTTAAAGCTTTACCGAAAAACATTTTATTTATTCAATGTGCAGGCTCAAGGGATAAAGATCATCTGCCCTATTGTTCTAATTTTTGTTGTGGAACAAGTCTGAAACAGGCTAAATATATTCGTGATCTAAGTCCTGAATCAAATGTATTTATAGTATATAAGGATATTCGTACTTTGGGTTTGTACGAAGAATTTTATAAGGAAGTACAAAAGGATGATCAAATATTTTTCACAAAAGGCGAGATTGAAGAAATAACTGAGGACAATAACAATTTAAAAGTTAATGTAAAAGACACTTTATTAGGTGAGGACATTTCGCTTTCGGTTGATATGATAGTACTGGCAACCGGAATGGTGCCGGCAGGAACTGAGGATTTGAATTTGAATTACAGATTAGGAAAAGGCTTACCGGAATTAAAATATGATTTTTCCGATTCGCATTTTATTTGTTTCCCTTACGAAACAAGACGAACCGGAATATATGCAGCAGGTAGCTTACGAGCTCCGATGGATATTGCATCAAGTAAAGAAGATGCAACAGGTGCAATGTTAAAGGCAATTCAGACCATCGAGGCAACAAAACGTGGCGAAGCTGTTCATCCACGATCAGGCGATAAATCTTATCCTGAATTATATCTGGATAGATGTACTGACTGTAAACGATGTACTGAAGAATGTCCGTTTGGTGCATATGATGAGAATGAAAAAGGAACTCCTTTGCCAAACCCAAATCGTTGTCGACGTTGTGGAATTTGTGTAGGTTCTTGCCCTGAGAGAGTAATTAGCTTTGCCGATTATTCAATTAACAGTGTATCGGCAATGATTAAATCGGTTGAAATACCTGATGAATTTGAAGAAAAACCAAGAATCCTTGTGTTTGTTTGTGAAAACGATGCTTATCCTGCTTTTGATATGGCAGGACAAAAAGGGTTAAAATATAGTCCATACATAAGGGTTATTCCTGTCAGATGTATTGGATCGATAAACAAAGTTTGGATATCAGATGCTCTGTCGCAGGGATTTGACGGCATATTGCAAATTGGCTGTAAACCCGGAGATGATTACCAGTGTCACTTTATTCACGGAAGCGAGCTGACTGAAACCCGTGGTGAAAATATTCAGGAAACATTGGAAACCATGATGCTGGAGCCTGAAAGAATAAGAACAGAATTTGTTGAAATAACAGATTATTATAAGATTCCGAATATTATTAATAATTATGTTGAAGAAATTGAACTGATTGGGCCAAATCCGTTTAAAGATATGTAAGTTAGTTTCGAGTTTTGAGTTTAAAGTTTTGAGTTTAAGAAAGATGATTGAAGTAAGACCAAACATAGAATTTAAAAAAGAACTTAAGAAAATAAGTAAGTCTTCGTTGAACGAATGTATGCAGTGTGGTAATTGCTCTGTTGTTTGTTCACTTGCTCCTGATGACAGGCCTTTTCCAAGAAAAGAAATGATTTGGGCAGGTTGGGGAATGAAAGATAAATTGGTTGGGAACACAGATATCTGGTTATGTCATCAGTGTGGAGATTGCAGTACACATTGCCCACGCGGAGTAAATCCTTCTGATGTATTTTCTGCTATTCGGGAAATTAGTTACCAGCATTATGCCAAGCCTAAATTTTTAGGTAAAATATTAAATAATCCTAAATGGTTACCTGTGGCTATTTTAATTCCTGTGATCATAATTTCTTTAATTTTATTTATGGCAGGAACATTGCAAATTCCTGAAGGACCGGTAAATTACTCCAAATTCTTTCCACATGCCTGGCTTAACGGCTCTTTTTCTTTTTTATGGTTTTTAACAATTATACTTGGAATTATAGGTTTAAGAAATTTCCGGGAAGATATGAAAAAGCAAAATCCTGATGTTAAACCAAAAGGAAATTTTATTAAGAACCTATTTTCAATACGAAAAGAAATCATTCTTCATTCTAATTTTGGTTCTTGTTCTGCTCAAAAAACAAGAAAGATTGCACACTTCTTAGTATTCTACGGATTTATTTTATTGCTTTTTGTTACGGCGTTTGCCATTTATGCAGCAGTAACACATAATTATCCATTAGAATTAACAAATCCATTCAAGATTTTGGGAAATGTAGCGGCCATAATGCTTTTTGTCGGAATAGGAATTATGATAACAAACAGAATTTTCAATAAAAAAGATTTCGGAAACAGTACTTATACTGACTGGTTATTTTTAATTTCACTTTTCTTACTAACCATTTCAGGTGTTATCGTTGAAGCAGCAAGATTTTTAAACTGGCAATTGGCATACCATCTATATTTTTTCCACCTGGTTTGTGTTTGGTTTATTATTATTTATTTGCCTTATACAAAGTTTGGACATCTTTTATTCAGGGTAGTTGCAATGGTATATGCGGCATCTATTGAAAGAAGACTAAAATAGATATTCTTATATTGAATAGCTATTTGAAAAACATTATATTTTTTATTTAGGCAAAACAGTAAAGAAATCATTTATAAGAGTTTCTTTAAATTTTAGTTGATGCCAATCAATAATTTCCCAGGCAAATTTATCTTTATCAAATATTATATTCCCATTACCTTTTTCATACTCATAAGTCCATTCCGATTTGGTATTATAATTAAAATCTTCATACGAAGTTGATTGTAGCCTACCTTCCAAATCGTAGCTGAATTCAAATAGTTCATATAATGTAGAATCAATATTTTGATCATCAATATAGTAATTCTCAATTTTGACTACCTTAGATTCTGCATAAGTAAAATGATAATGATAAATTTCATCATCAGACCATTGATCGTCAGCAAAATCAATCCTTTCAATAAAAGTAACATCATTATCTTTGTATGTATATGAGTTTTCTACTGCAAATTCCTCGGGATCCCCTTCATTCCAATTAAAATATAGTTTATATTCTTTTAATAGATCATTATTATAACTATAGTTTCCCTCCATATATGAACGCCATATATCATGTAAATAATCATAAGTAAGAAATGATTCTAATAAATCTCCATTATAACTGTAATTGATCTTTTCAACGGGTTCTAGTTGATCGGTATAATCTTCTTCAAGCATCCAGAATAATAACTTATCGTTTTCAAATTCACAAGTTTGCTTTGATTTAAGTTCTTTGTTAATATTATAATAAGATCGATAAATAGTATTTACATCATATTCAAATTTGTAATAACTTGTGTCTGAATCTAAATTTTCCTTTATGGTTATTGTAGCAACCTTCCCGTTTTCATAACTGATATCAGCTAAATATTGTATTAAGTTAGAATAAGCCCCCCTTTCATATGATATTTTTGATATCCGGTATGAAGATATGTCTTCATCAATAGATCCATCATCTTTTTCACACGAAGAAAAAGATAAAACTAGAAACGTTCCTATTAAAAGGGGATTAAATAATAATTTTCGCATATTTTAAAATTTAATTTCAAGGTGCAATTATAATCATTCTATTCCTTATAAACCAAAAATGCTTATTTCTTAAATAAAAAACAGCTCAGAATAATTCCGAACTGTTTTTATATTCATCACTATAAACATTTAATCATCCAAATCATCACATTCAATATATTTAGTTTTTATTTTTTTTACACCTCGCTGAATAATTTCCCCAAACTCCAGCATATCAGCATCATCTGTTTCATAAAACCAATTCATTTTAATTTTTTTCACATTACTATTAGTATCAATAGTTTTAATAAGTTCAATTATTCTTTTTGATGATGACGTATTAACATAATCCAGCATAATATCTATTTGGACCTGTTCAGCAGAAAGTTCTCCCAGCCAATTAAATAACGGGTTATAAAATTTACGTGGATCTTCGGGTAATGATTTTCCTTTAATACTCAGTTGTCCTGAACTTTTGAAGTCAATTTGAGGAGTTGAAGGCGTACTAAATATTTTTAAATTATCCATGCCAGATTATAAATATTCTCATTAAAATTGAATTACATTACAAGTTAGCTATATTCATTTAATTATAAAATAATTTATCTCCTTTTTTGATTAAAATATTTTATTCATCCATGCTAAAAAGTTTATCAACCTCACTTTAATACTGCGTTTAATTATCAGAATATCATATGTAATATTATTGACAACTATCACACTTTGTTAAGATTGACCGGTGGTGTTATTGATGATTTTAATAATACCTGATATTGATTTTTGAGTTTTATTAGCCCTTTCATTACTCATATCGTAAAGAATCTGCCGGATTTTTCGTAGCAGCTTTTACAGTATGGAAAACATTGGTTATAATAGCAATAACCAGTGCTCCTGCAATTGCAATTACAAAATAATACCAGCTTAAATTAATTCTGTAAACAAAGTTATTTAACCAACCCGACATGTAATAATATGAAACAGGTACGGCAATTACACTTGATATCAATATCAATTTTATAAAATCTTTATTAATTATTTTAACAATATTCATTGAAGAACTTCCCAGTGCTTTTCTGATAGCAACTTCCCTGGTGCGCTGAGTGACAATGTAAGCCACCAATCCATATAATCCAAGGCAGGAGATTAAAATACATATTAATGCAAAAATACTGAACACTTTCATAGAATTAATCTGATTCTTATACCGATTCTGAAACATATCATCCATAAAATAACCATCGAATGGTGATTTTGGGTATAACTCTGTCCACTTTTGTTCTAAAAATAAGAGTGAAGATTCTATTTTTTGTGGATTTATTTTTACCATTACTCTGTAAAATCTTTCAGGATAATAGAAATATGCTGCAGGCTCAATCGGGCTTAATAATGAATAATAATTATAATCCCGAATAACACCTACAACTGCAATATTTAAGCCTGTACCATCATCATAAAATGGCTGAAACTCTTTACCTATTGGATCATCCCATCCAAGTTTTTCAACAGCAATTTCATTTAGTATCACAGCATGGCCTAAATCAGTAGAATATTCTTTACTGAAATACCTGCCTTCAACAACAGGAATCTCCATCATCTGAAAATATGAATCATCAACAAATCCAAACCGAACCATTAAGGCGGTTTCGGATGAATCAACAACATGAATCTGACTTTGAGACCCGCCAACTCCTGTTGCTCCCGAAGCTAACGAAACAGAAAGAATATCCGGATTATTATCTAACTCACTTTTGAACAATTCCATTTGTTTTACTCGCCGTTCATTATCTGTTTCGTGAAAAGATATGGCATACACAGCCTCGTCATTGTATCCTTTATCTTTTTTATGAAAATAGTTTACTTGTGCTACCGAAACCAAAGTTGAAACAATAATTATAATTGATATGGCAAACTGAATAACAACCAGTATTTTTCTTAAAGTGCCAGCACCACCTTTTTGAGTATTAACAGCACTACCTTTTAAGACTTGTACGGGATTAAAGCTCGATAAGTAAAATGCAGGATAACTCCCTGAGAACAGACCTAATATTATAACCAGCAATATTAAACCTATGCTAAATACCAGGTTGTATAAACTAATTTCAAGTTCGGTGCCAAGTAAATTATTTATGTATGGTAATAACAATTCGACTAAAATAATGGCAATAATCGTTGAGATGAATGTTAAGATAAACGATTCACCAATAAATTGAAATATTATTTTTTCTTTTTGTGCTCCTGCAGTTTTTCTGATACCCACTTCACGAGATCGTTTTACAGCTCTTGCTGTTGACAGATTGATATAATTTATACATGCTATAATTAAAATAAGCAGGGCAACTGCAGAAAAAATATAAACCTGATTAATATCTCCCTGCTTGTAATTATAGGTCTGAAATTTTATGTGTTTTGATTTTAAATGGATATCTAAAACAGGTTGAATATACATGTCTAATTGGGTGTTCCATGATTCTTTTGTATATTTTTCAATAAACTCAGGGAATTTACTTTCGAACTTTTTTATATCAGTTCCATCAACCAGCTGGATATAGGTATCCAACGAATTACTTCCCCAGCTTCTCATCCACTCATGTCGGGTTTCCATTATAGTAAAAGGCATAAGCATTTCGAAATGTATATGCGAATTTCTGGTCATATTTTTCATCACAGCTTTTACAATGAAGGGTTCATTGGCTATCTCCAGAACCTTGCCCATAGCATCATCAATAGAATTAAAATATTTAATGGCTATTTTCTCAGATAAAACTACCGAATTTATTTCTTGTAAAGCATCATCAGAATTGCCTCTTAACAAATCAATGCTAAGCATATTAAATACATTCGTATCAGCAAAACTTGTATTCTCTTCATTAAAACTTTTATCCTGATAAGTGACAAAAAGAGTGCCTCCGTTAGTTATTCTCATGCTCTGTTTAACTTCGGGAAAATCATTCTTTAATGCAGCAGCTAATGGACCCATGGTTACAGCAACATGCTGTTCTCCAACACCCGGAGGATATTGAATCTCTACTATACGATACTTATTCTCAGCATCTTCAATATGTTTGTTATAACTTAGTTCGTTCTGAACATACAATAGAATGATGATAAAGCTGGTTATTCCGACAGCCAAGCCAAAAATATTAATAAATGAATATGCTTTTTGACGGAATATATTTCGAAAAGTAAGAATAAGGTAATTTTTAAACATAGTATATAAATTTTAGATCAAAGCAAAGACGAAAACGAAATAAACTTGATGCAGCTATTTCTAGTTAAATTAAAAAAAAGCGCGAATAAAATTTACCCGCGCTTTTCTCTTTCAATACCCTAAAATTTAATCCACAAAAATCATTTTCTGAGTTTGAGTGCCCTCAATGACAACCAGCTCATTTTCGAGTTTATCCATTTCTGATATATCCCCGATTAGTTCCAGTAACAATAATCCGCTTGTACTACAAACATTATCTGTTACTTCGTGCAAACCCAAACGGGTTTTAATAGAGCAACCATATTTAGTAAGTACATTTTGTACTTTACCTGCTTCTTTTTGCCTGTCGGTAATTAAAATACCTAAGATTCTGGTTTCTTTAGACATAATTAAATTTTAGCTTATCAAGTTACGAAAATTATTTATTCAAGTCAAAAATCATTTTCTGAATATTTATTCCTCCTATTTCATTTAGCTCATTTTCAAGCATATCCCAGTCTGATTTTTTTCCGGTTAATTCTAAAATCACAAATCCATTTCTACTACAAACATCTTCAGATAATTCGTGAAACCCTAAACGAGTTTTTATTGAAGTTGCATATTTGCTTAGTACTTTCTGGGTTCTTCCCGCTTCCTTAATGCGATCGAGAACATTTATACCAATAATTCTTTTTTCTTTCATTACTTTAGTTTAATAGTTAATTGGTTTATTTGGTTATTTGGTTACCAACACAAACTGCTTCCTGATTCCTGCCAACTGCTGCTTATTGTAACTTATACATTCCATTCAACAATTAAGCTAAGTGTTAACTGCAAACTGCTGCTGTATTCTGCCGCTGCCTATTGCCGCTTCACACAAACACTGTCAGCCTGCCTGTCGCAGATAGGGTTTTTCCGCCACTCAAATTTACAATTTTACCAGTAAACCCTTAAACAGCTTTTTGCTATTAAAAATACATATCCCTTTCGCCACTCTTAATTCTACCCAATCTATTTTGTAATTCTTCAACGCGCTTAAAGTTGTCCAAGTCTGCCATCTCTCTATCAATGATTTTCCATCCCTTTTCCACAACTTCAGGCGTTGCATAATCTTCGAGATATTCAGCCAAAGTTAAAATAGCATTTGGAGTACAATATCTTTTTATAAATCCGGGAACCGAAAACTCCATAAAATGCTCTCCTGTTCTACCTAATCTGTAACAAGCAGTGCAAAACGATGGTAAATATTCATTATCTATTAATTCATCAATAATTTCGGCTAATGATCTATTATCATTAATTGCAAACTGTTCGCGATTCAGGTTTTGGTCTTCGTTCTGACTTTCATGGTAAGATCCTAATTCCAGTTTAGTACCACCGTCTATCTGCGAAACACCAAACTGCATTACTTCACGGCGAACTCTAATTGATTCACGGGCTGTTAAAATCATTCCGGTATAAGGTACTGCTAATCTTAATATGGCAATTAATTTGACAAAATCATCATCGTTAACCATATATTTAGGATCAACATCAATAGCTGACGCATCTTGAATTCTTGGAAATGAAAGTGTATGCGGGCCAACATTATAACAAGCTTCGAAGTGATTAGTATGACGAATCATTGCTAACACCTCATATCTCCAATCGTACAATCCAAATAAAGCCCCTATTCCAACATCATCTAATCCCGCTTCCTGAGCACGATCTAAGGAAGTTAATCGATAATCGAAATCTTTCTTTTTACCGCCTAAATGATATTTTGCATATGCCTCAGGATGATATGTTTCCTGAAAAACCTGGTAAGTACCGATTCCTGATTCCTTAACGATTCTGAAACCATCAATATCCAATGGAGCGGCATTAATATTTACACGACGAATTTCACCATTTCCTTTTTTTACACTATATACAGTTTTAACATTTTCGGAAATAAATTCAGGAGAATAATCTTGATGCTCTCCATAAACCAGTATTAATCTCTTTTGCCCGTTATCTTCAAGTGCTTCTACTTCTTTTATCAGTTCCTGATCTGAAAGTGTTTGACGTACCGCATCTTTATTTGTTACTCTGAAACCACAATATTTACAATTGTTTGTACACTTATTTCCAACATATAATGGAGCAAATAAAACAATCCGGTTTCCGTAAACTTTTTCTTTTAATGTTTTTGCTCCCTGTTTAATTTCCTCAATTAATTCTGGATCTTTCGCATTAACCAGTACTGCCGTTTCTTCTAAATTTAATCGCTCTTTATTTAATGATTTTGCAATAATTTCTCGAACTCGTTCCTTTGTCGATTCGGTGTTGTTTAAATAATCCCAAATTTCTTCAGGATCAATAAAAGGTTTCATTCGCTGATCCTTAATTCTGTATTCTTCTGGATAAAATTTCATATTATTTAGTTTCTTTTATTAATATTTTATTCTAAAAATAAAGAAGACTCAAAGTATGTAAAAAGTATTTCTTAGTATTCTTGGCGACTTCATTGTATTCTTAGTGTTTTTTTGTGGGTTTTCGTGTTTTTGTGTTTTAGTGGCTATTTTTTTTTGCCACGAAAGCACTAAAACACCAAATTACACGAAACTCAAAATATTTACATATTCTATATTATTTTTAAAACAATATTTTCATTTTAATATAAAAATTCCTTCCGGGTTCGATATCTATAGCTCCACGGTTTGTTGACAAGTGATTGCTATAAGCCCTATCTCCAATATTTTCCACACCTCCAAATAATTGCAGTTTGGCAAAATCGATATTGATTAAAGTTGAATGAATCATAAAATCGAATCGTGCAAAACCTTTGGTTTCTGATTCACCATCGGCTACTTTATTTTGATCGGCAAATCCGATGGCAATTAAATCCACACCAAAATATTTTGGAAAATTGTATTTTAAACCTAATCTACCATTCATTGGAGGAATTAGAGGTAAATTGGTTTCGTTTTTGGTATCTTCTCCCCTAACATACGATCCTGAACCGTGTAAAACAAAATTCTTATAAAAGTTATACTGAAAACTCATATCCACTCCATATAGTCTTGCTTTATCGACATTTGCATTTATTAAAGCAGGAATAGTATCAACAACACCTGTTGTATAAGAATAAATAAACTCCCCGGGTTCTTCAACAATCATATCCGAAAGCCAGTTGACAAAACCATTCACTTTAAAATTGAATTTTGGTTTCCAAATTCGTAATCCTAAATCAATCGAATATCCTTTTTCAGGATCAAGATTTGGATCACCCAATCGAACCATATTACCGAGGTCGATATATTTAAAACTTTCTTCCAATGAAGGTGCACGAAATGATCGCCCGGTATTTAAACTTAAATCCATATCATTAGTGAGTGCATACAAAATGCCTAAATTAGCACTCCACGATATTTTATATTCTTCGTTCTCTTCGAATGTAATTCGTTGGTTTGGTGGCGAATCATTTCTTGTACCATTTATAATTAAATAATCGTAATCAAAAGCTTGCTCATTGGCAATTCGTATTCCATCTAAACGGCCACCAATAATCAATTTTAAATCATCATTTAAAAACTTTTGTTCGTTCTGCAAGAACAAACCAGCGCTTCCAAAACAAGATTCAGGAATAGGAGTTTCGCCACGCTCAATATTATTCGTTACAGTAATATTTCCTAATGAATCCAATACATCAACCCGAATATACTTTTCACGGCTGGTTGTTAATTTTCTTCTCCATACATCAATACCTGCAATAAAATAATTACTTTCACTAAAACTCCAATCGCTTTGAATTTGAATTCCATCGGTTATATGTTCACCACTTGGTGTAAATAACTCAGGTGTAGTAATAGATGTGGGAGTAACAGTTGATATGTTCGGAATCAAATCAACATCTCTCAAAATATATTGATGAAAATATCGGAAATTCAATAATCTGAATGATTCTGAAATATCTTTAATTTCGTAATTGGCAGAAAACATCTGTCGTTTTGCATCGGTATAAGTTGCCGTTGAAGGACCGGGTAAAGCAGCACCACCGGGAATACCAACATCATTAGCATCGAAATATTGGTATTTTAATTTTAAAATATGATTATCTTTTATTTTAAAACCTGCCGTTGCAGAAATACTTTTATCTTCGAACTGACTATTTTCTAATGTTCCCTCAGGCGTTTTTAAATCATTTGCATCACGCATTGAGCCACTAATGCTGGCATACCATTTTTTTGATCCCGAATTGAATGTTAGCTTTCTGGTAAATAAATCATTAACAGTGCTATATCCTGTATTAAAGCGGCCATTAAAATACGTAGATGAATTAAAATAGCCTTCGTTAGTTATTACATTAACAATACCGCCCATTGCACCAGTTCCGTATAGTGATGATGAAGCTCCTTTTATTACTTCAATTCGCTTAATATCATCCATATCAAAAAACGACATTGAAGCCATTAAATCTGTGGCAGTTTCAATTCTGTTGCCATCAACTAACATCACAATTCGTTGCTGACTTAAACCTCGTATGTTAATACCTGTAGCCCAAACACCATCGCGACTTAACGCCACTCCCGGCTCCTGCGCCAAAATATCGGAAGCTGTAAACGAAGACGATAACTCAATTTGTTTTTGATCAACAATTTCCAAAGGAACAGGAACTTCCTTTATCATTTGGTTCTGTCGCATACTGCTTACAATAACTTCGCCCAGATTAATTAATTCTTTTTCTAACTGGAGATCAAAATGAGTATCAGAATTTATCAATTTAATTTCTGTGAATTTTTTATAAGCAACATAAGAAGTTAAAATTTGGTATTCTCCTTTTTCAATCCCTTTAATATTAAATTCTCCTTTTAAATTAGAGATTGAATAATAGTTATTAGATTGATTTTGACTGATTAACTGTATATGAACACCGCCTAAGTTCTCATTAGTTTCGGAATCCATTACAATTCCCTTTAACTCATACTGTTGCGCAAATGAGCTAAAAGAGATTAACAGGAAAAATAAAAGTTTAAGTGTCTTCTTCATTATTTCGGTTCTTTAAGAGTACTGACTTAACCTGAATGCCTTTTAAGCGTCCAAGCTGACCGGTTAGAGAACCAATCTCATCTGTTGTACCTTCAAGAACCAGAGAAATAATATTTTGACCGTTACTACGCGGTAAACCTTGTCGACCAATAATAATGTTGGAATGTTTGAAAGCAATTTCGTTCATTTGCTGAACTACGTCGGTGCTTTCGATTAAAATAAGTGCAGATCCAATTCTCTTTTCCATCAGATTTCCTCCGGATTAGATTTATTCTTTAACCTTGAAACAGATATACTTCTGTTTCTCAGAAAGTTTTGATTAATACTACTGTTAATTATTTAACAAAGATATGTAGTATTTGTTTAAACGGCAAATGATATTTGTCAGGTTTGTCAGTTTTGAGTTTAAAGTTCAGTGTGTCAATTCCGAAAGCTTTTGGAATTGTGCGACTTTGTGGTTTAATAAAATACTAAAATTAAATTTCACTAAATTTGTTTAAAATTATTTATCATGCGAAAAATCTTTATTATATTTTTTTCACTTCTTGTATTTTTGATTAGTTGTAAACAACAAACAGAAATCCAAAAAATAAAAATCGCCACACTAAAAGGGCCATCTGCTATGGGAATGGTAAAAATGATTGACAGCTTAAATAATACTCCCAATGCTAATATTGAAATAACAATTTATAATGAACCTATACGAGTTCGGAAATTAATGCTTGAAAATGAAGTTGATTTTGCAATACTCCCCACAACCATGGGAGCTATACTTTATAATAAAAATGTACATTATCAATTAGCAGCAATTACGGTTTGGGGAACTTTATATTTATTTGGGAACGACACAAGCATTCAAAACTGGGATAATTTAAAAGGAAAAAGAATTCACTTAATGGCAAAAGGAATGACTCCCGACGTTCTTTTCAGACATCTATTAATTAAAAATGGGATTAATCCGGAAAAAGATGTTGAGTTAGATTACTCTTTTCCTACTCATGTTGATTTGGCAAATGCCGTTGCTGCCGGGCAGGCTGATTTAGGAGTAATTTCAGAGCCATTGGTTAGTTTGGTTATGCAAAAAAACAAAGAGGTTGTACCAATATTTGATTTAAACAAAGAATGGCAGAAGGTAAATAGCAATATTCCAATTGCTCAAACTGCATTGCTTGTTAAAACTAATTTTGCAAAAAACGAGTCCGATAAGTTGCGGGAAATATTGAAAAGCTATAAACAATCAACAAACTGGGTAAATAAAAACAAAAATGAAGCTGCTGAATTAATTGTCAAATATGATATCCTGCCCAATATTGAAGTGGCAAAATCTTCTATTCCCCGTTCTAACCTTAATTTTGAAGAGGCCAACAAAATTAAAAATCAAATAAATGAATATTTGAAAATCTTCTTTGAAATGAATCCTGATATTGTCGGTGGAAAAATTCCTGATGATAATTTTTATCTTAATTAATAAAAAATCATAAATATTTCTTAAATTTAGTCTGTATTTTAATATTTTATTAAAATTAGCGTATACCTTTAAGGTTTTAAATTAAAATAACATGAATGCATCAATAAAATACGATTGGAGTAAAAAAAGCATTTTAATTGCTGATGATGAAATACATAATTATGTAATCATTGAGATGGCATTGAGAAAAACCAAGATTAAAATTTTTCATGCTGAAAATGGCGAAGAAGCAGTTAATATTTTCAAGGAAAATCCTGATATTGATGTTATTTTAATGGATATCAGAATGCCGGAAATGGGAGGATTGGAAGCAACAAAATTCATACGAAGTGTTAACAGAAATATTCCGATTATTGCTTTTACAGCTTTTGCTTTATCTGATGATGAAGCCATAGCCATGGAATTTGGTTGTGATGATTATATTTCTAAACCCGTTAGGCCTGATTTCCTGCTTAAAAAAATCAATGAGCACCTGACCAAGTAATTTCATAAAAAGTACTGTAAAAATGAAACTTATTAAATTCTAATCAAGGGTTGATTTTTTCACCACAAAGTCGCACAAAGTCCCAAAAGCTTTCGGGATCACAAAGTTAAAACCAAATTTTATTTGTAATTTTCGATCAAATTATAATTACTTCGAATGAAAAATGTTTTTTCTAAAACCAGAATAATATCTCTTATATCAATACTGATATTAATTGGTTTATGGAAAATTGCTTCTGTACTTTATGGTTCTGAGTTAATTTTACCTTCGCCTGAATCTACTGTTATTGCGACCTTTAAGTTATTTATTTCGGAAAACTTTATTGTAATCGTAGGTGCTACAGTTCTTCGTGGAATAATCGGATTTATAATATCTTTTATTCTTGGAGTGTCGTTAGGAGTTTTGGCTGGCATTAACAAATCATTCAATGCTTTTTTAAAGCCAATTCTTGTTACCATCCGTTCAACTCCTGTAATTTCTTTAATCCTTTTAGCATTAATTTGGTTCAGGGTTGATCTTGTTGCTGTCTTTATTGCATTTTTAACCATGTTTCCATTTATCTGTACCAATGTTATTGACGGAATAAAAAATGTTGATCATGATTTAATTGAGATGTCACGTATTTATAAAGTTAATCAGCTTAAGATTGTAAAAGAAGTTTATTTACCGGCTATAACACCTTTTATTTTTTCGGGAGCATCCAGCGCTATGGGCTTTGGATGGAGGGCAATAATTATTGGTGAAGTTTTAAGCCAGCCTAAATTTGGAATTGGCACTTTAATGCAAACAGCACAAACATATTTAATTGTAAATGAGGTTATAGCATGGACCATTATTGCTGTTATTATAAGTTATTTGTTTGAAATGATTATTCGTAGAATAGAAAAACTAATTGTTATTTGGAAGTAAACATGGCACTTAAAATTGAAAATCTATATAAATCATTTCAGGATATAAATCTTTTTCAGGATTTCGATATTGAGTTTCAGGAAAATACGATTAGTTGTATTCTGGGCCCTTCGGGTTGTGGAAAGACAACCTTATTAAATATGATCAGTGATACAATAAAGGCAGATTCAGGAAAATTTTCAGGATTCAACGATAAAATAATTTCGTACATTTTCCAAGAGCCCAGACTTCTTCCATGGAAAACCGTAAAAGAAAATATTGCTTTTGTTTTACAAGATTTATATTCAAAAGAAAAAAAAGATTTGATTGCTGCAAAATACATTCGATTAGTTGAACTTGAAGACTTTGCTGATTATTATCCTTCGAAGTTAAGTGGCGGGATGAAACAACGGGTGGCTATTGTACGTGCCTTTTCGTATCCATCCAATTTAATTTTAATGGACGAACCTCTCAAAGCTCTTGATTTAAAACTAAAACTCAACCTGATAAAAGCTTTTCGCCAAATATGGCAAGCCGATAAACGTACTGTGATTTTTGTTACACACGATATTGATGAGGCATTACTACTTGGAAATGATATATATGTTTTTAGCAAAGCTCCTGTAAAAATTAAAGAAAAGTTTACTATCAATAACAAAATCAGAACATTGAATAACCCTGAAATTATTGAGCTGAAAAATAAAATTTGGGATGTGATGGAGTGAAAGAAGTTCTGAGTTATCTAAATTTCATCCCGAAAACTTTCGGGACAAATTTAAATTAATAAATTAATTCTTCAATCTCCGCTTTGTCCTTCTCCAATTGGATTTTAAGGCTTTCAGCATTATCTAGCTGTAACTCATCACGCATTCTTTTATGAAAAGTTATTGTTGCATCCTTACCCTTGAGAATAAAATTTGAATCATAGTCGAATAAATGAACCTGAACACTTGGCTGGTTTGTCTCTGAAAATATTTTTATATTCAACATTCCACGATATCTATCTCCTTCACAATTCAGACTAATGGCATAAACACCTTCTGATGGAATCAGCTTTACGTCTTCTTCAATAATCATCTCTAAAGCAGGAAAACCAACTTGCTTACATTTTGGATGTCCGTTTTTCAACTCACCAGTCATAATAAAAAAATGATCGAGATAGGCATTAGCTCTTTGAATCCGGCCTTCCAACAATGCTTTTCTAGTGATAGTTGAACTTACAGTTTCATTTTCTATATCCTGTTGAGGGATTTCTTCAACCTGAAAATCATGCGTTTTAGTTAATTCGTAGAGGTAAGAATAATCTCCTTCGCGATTATGTCCAAAATGATGATTAAATCCAACAATAATAATCTTTGCATAAAGCTTTCCGAGCAGAATATTTTCTACAAACTCCTTTGAAGTTGTTTCTGCAAATTCTCTGGTAAAATTTATTATAACAAGATGATCCAATCCAGTTTTTTCAAGAAGCTGAATTTTTTCTCTTTGCGTATTAATCAGTTTTAAATTTTTACCGGCTGTATCAGGGTATAATACTATTCGCGGATGCGGATGAAAAGTAATTAAAACAGACTCTCCCTGAATGTTTTTCGCCAAAGAACTGAGCCTGTTAATTATAACTTTATGGCCAAAATGAACTCCATCGAAAGTACCAGTGGTTACAACAGCATTCTTTATCTTTCCTAAACTCTCAAAATCTCTGTGAATCTGCATTTACATTAATTTGTGATTTGTTGCGTTAAGTTATTGAATTCGGAAGTTTTAAAATTAATTAAAAACGATCAGTTTTATTTTAGGGATTGCCGATTTTTATTAAAATCCCACTATTCACAATCAATCAACTTTCTAATCTTCTTTTTGTTTTACAAAATAAGCAACCTTTTCAAGCGAAGTAATCATATCATATTCCTCTAAATGTACATTAGGAGAAACGTTTAAGGGTGTTGATGTATAATTAAGAATTCCTTTTACCCCTGCCATTATAAGTATTTCTGTAACAGCAGCAGCATCTTCCGGAGGAACAGTAAGTATTCCGATAGAAATATCTTGCTCCTTAATTACTTTATTTAATTCACTCATTGGATAACACTTAACACCCGAAATAACACGATTTGATTTTTCCGGGTCAGTGTCAAATGTAGCTGCAATTTTAAGCTTTGTTCTTTTTCCGTTAAAATAGGTTGTAATGGCACGTCCTAGATTACCTATTCCAATAATTGCAGCATTTAACCCCTCTTCAGTATCAATTATTTCTCCTATAACATCAATAAGAGCTTTTACATCATAGCCTTTTTTAAGTGTTGACGAATATCCTATAAGCATAATATCTCTGCGTACCTGAACAGCTGTTATATTATGTAAATTTGCCACCTCATGAGAATAAATATGTGTTTTACCCTTTGCCAGACAATTCAGTAATGTCCTTCTGTATTCACTTAATCTTCCTATTGTTTTTTCTGGAAGTCTGTTCATAATATTTTGAATTATTTTAATTTGTTAATTTACAAAAAAAAATTACATTGGCAATATTACAGTAAAAATTGAACCCTTACCAACTTTACTATCAATATGAATTTCGCCATTGTATAAATCTACAACACGCTTAACTATTGACAAACCTAATCCGCTACCGGTAATATGTTTTGTTTGTTCGTTTTTAACCCTGAAAAACTCATCAAATAATTTATCAGTTTCTTCCTGCGACAAACCTATTCCGGTATCTTTAACAATAATATATATTTTATCGTTAGCAGATTTTAATGAAACAAGAACCTCACCACCATCATTGTTATATTTTACCGCATTAGATATCAGGTTGTTAAATATTATTTCAATATCACCTGGATCTGCGTTTAGTTTTATATTTTCATCATCTAAAAGTTTAATCTGCACATCTTTTTGTATGGCATAAGGATTCATTGCTTCTATTGAAAGCTGAGCTATTTCGCCCAATATTATTGTTCTGAATTTTTCAGTTTTCTTTTCAAAATTAATTTTAGTTAAATCAAGTAAATCCATAATCAAATTGCGCATGCCTTTAATCCTTTTCAAAGACCTATCAATCATCTGCTCATAGTCTGTAATATTTTCACCTACATCTTTATCTTGCATTAAACGTAAATATCCTTCAATTGCATTTAATGGCGCTTTAAGTTCATGCGATAAAACAGATAAAAACTGGTATCGAATTTCCTTTCCTTCCTTTTTCATTTTTTTTGTCATTCCACGAAGAAAAAGGTGTTTCGTTGCGTTTTCAAGAGATGACTTTAACTCTTGAGGAGTAAATGGTTTTGGTATAAAATCGTAAGCACCATTATTTGTCGCTTTTACAGCAAGCTCCAGTGAAGCGTAAGATGTTATCATCATTACCAGAATTTCGGGTTTGTTTTCATTAATAAATTCCAGAACATCTGTACCTTGTATTCCGGGCAATTTATTGTCTAGTAAAACAATATCAATATGATCTGATTTAATTTTTTCTATCGCTTCTTCTCCTGTCTCAACCTTAATTATATTAAAGTCAATATCAGCATCCATAAATGGATAACTAACTGTAAAGTTATTTAATATCCGGCTTACCCCGGAACGTATTCCGGGTTCATCGTCAACCACCATTACATTTAAATTCTTCATCGAATAGTTGTTTAATTAGTTTCAAATTTAACTCCTTACATTCGTTGAGCTCTCCGCCAGCTGGCGGATCGGTTCAGGTTTCAGGTTTTTGCCAATTTACAAGTTAATAAACTACTCCCGAAAGTTTTCGGGACTGCAAACTGTATCTGTGTTCCTGCCACTGCCAACTGCCGCTTCACTCAAACTCTGACAGGCCTTTCCTTCCCGCTGTCAACCCACAGGCTCTGTCAACCTGCCTGTCGCAGACAGGGTTTTTCCGCCACTATATTTTAAGCAATTTATTAATCTCCTTATGTAATTGATCTTTTCTAATTCCTTTTTCCAGGTATAAATCAGCCTTAATCCATTGTTTATCTGAATCAGAATTAACTCCAAAAGAAATTCCTGTTTCTGATGCTACTGCAGTAGCTAAAATTATAGGAACATCCGGATGTTTTCTTTTCATCTTATAACATAAAATAAAACCACTATCATCTTTTTCCATCATTAAATCGAATATTGCAAGATCAGGTTTTGTATTTTCAATTAATATTTCAGCTTCTTTTTGGCTTTCAGCCTTAACGACATCAAAACCAAAGCTTTTTACATAAAGTTCCATCTGAAACAAGTAGTCCAAATCGTCATCTGCTATTAATATAAGTTTTTTATTATCTGTCATAATTAATGATTTTAAATTACACAAATCTTGGAATTGATATTTTAAATTCAGTTCCTGTCGGGTCCTTCTCAGGATCGTTATTTGAATACACTGTTATTTTTCCTTTATGCATTTTCACTATTCCATAAGCTGTAGCTAGCCCCAGTCCTGTCCCTGCTCCTATGCCTTTAGTCGTATAAAAAGGTTCAAATATTTTATCAAGAGCTTCCGGTTCAATTCCAATTCCGGAATCCTTTATACTAAAAATTACATTTTCTTTATTTTCTTCCAGTTTGATTTCAAGTTTGCCTCCCTTCGGCATTGCATCAATCGCATTTTTAATAAGATTTGTAATAACCTGTGTCATTTGTTCATGATCAAGCATTGCAAAAGGATCTTTCAGCTCTGATGAATAAATGTGAATATCAATATTTTTTGGAATGATAACAGCCTCAGTACATTGCTCTGCCAATTTGATAATATTAATCTTACTGTAGTTTACCTGATTTTTTCTGGCAAAGTTTAATAAACCACCAACTATTTTCTTACATCTGTTTGTTTGATCAACAATCAATTTAAGGTCTTTATATACTTGAGAATCTTTAGTTGATTCGTCAAGTAAAATATTGGCATACATAACTACTACACCCAATGGATTATTTAACTCATGAGCAATTCCTGCCGATAACTGTCCCATACTAGCCATCTTTTCCGATTGTTTAAGTGCTTGTTGTATGGAAGTTAACTTATCGTTAGTAATAGCCAACTCGTTAACCGAATTATGTAATTTTTCTATTGTAAAAGGTAAACACATTTCATTTTCAGCTAATCCCTGAACAATAGCAATAGCATGCTCCTCACACGATTCATATCCGCAAGCACCGCAATTTAAATGGTCTTTTGTATCTTTCTTTCCCATGGATTCCAATACTTTTTGTATTTCATTCCAATCAGGGAATTTTAAGATTTTTCGTTTAGTTTCAAATTTAGCCGATAAATCAATATCAATATATTCATCAATATATTTTTGCCACTCAGTTTCTTTTAAGCTATTAATCTTCTTCTGGACATAATTATTTATAAGTATCATGCGTGTATAATGTTTTCCATTGCCCGACATTCCAGGCCCCATAATACATCCATCACAACTCAGTAATTCCAGATGTTGAGAGCGTAATAATCCATCTTCAAATTCTTTAATTGCTTCCTGAAAATTATTTCTACCTTCGGCTACAATAATATTTCCATCAAAAACATCGTCAGTAACTCCGGCAGTTTGCAAAAGCCCACGACTCACAGGGAAAATAGCACCTTTACCTCCTAACGGAGGATCAAACTCCGAAGGTTGAACTGTTTTTTGGGTAATTTCTTTTTGTTCAAAAATATCACGCAACTCGGTAAAAGTTATCATTTCGTCCACTTCGTCAGTCTCCGATTTTTTTGCAACACAGGGGCCTATAAAAATCACATTAATATCATCTCCATATATATATTTCATAACCCGCGACATTGTAACCATTGGAGAAGCAATAGGGGCTAAATCTTTTACCAATGCCGGATGGTAATGTTCAATATATGAAACAACAGCAGGGCAATCAGAAGAGATAAAACATTTATCATTTTTCTGATCTATTAATTCTCTATATTTTTTTGCCACCAAATCTGCTCCAAATGCAACTTCTGAAACTATATCAAATCCAATGGCCCGAACCATTGAAACAAAAATCTTATAATTTGATATTTCTGTAAATTCGGCCGGAAAGCTTGGTGCTACAATAGCAATATTTTTATTGCCATTTTTTAGCAAGCTATAAACATAATCGACCGTGTTTAAAAATACTTTAGCTCCCTGGCTGCAAACCTTTGTGCAGTTCCCACAAACAATACATCGCTCATTTAATACCTCGGCCTGCCCGTTAATAATTTTAATGGCTTTGGCAGGGCATTCCCTAACACAGGTATAACATACCCTGCATCTGTTCTTTAGTGTATAAACTAAATCTCTGTTTTTATTAGACACCCCGTTCATGTTAAATTAAAGTAATACATCACGCTTACTATATTTGGTATGAAGCAACTTAATGCACTTCTCACTTAATTGTTCACCCAGAAATTCATTATATAAACTAATGAGATTTGAGTTCTTGTGTGCAACATTAATCGCTTCTTTATCATCTAAATCATAAATGGTTTTTGATCTGGCCTTTAATGTTTTCTCATCATTATTAAAAGCTTGTCCTCCTCCGTTAATACACCCTCCAGGGCAAGCCATTATTTCAATAAAATGAATATCACTTTTACCTTCCCTTATTTCGGCTATAAGCTTATTAGCTGATTTTAGTCCGCTTACGACCGCAATTCCTATTTCCTGTTTTCCAATTTTTACAGATACTTCTTTTCTATCTTTAAATCCTCTTAATTTAGTGATTTTTATATTTGGTAATTCTTTTCCGGTAAGATGATAGTTTAAAGTTCGTGCTACACCTTCAGCAACTCCACCCGTAACCGAAACCATTTTCCCTGCTGAACTTCGGGTATTAAAAGGAATATCAGGCATTTCTTCATCTAATGACTGTGCATCGACACCATAAAGTTTAATAAGTTTAAGTAATTCACGTGTTGTTAATACCACATCAATATCTGAAATACCTTTGTGTGTCATTTCTTCACGTTGAGCCTCAAATTTTTTAGCAGTACAAGGCATTATAGAAATTGAAAATATTTTTTCCGGTGATATATCTTCTCTTTGTGCAAAATAACTTTTTATTAAAGTTCCCAATATTTGTTGTGGCGATTTGGTTGTCGAAATATGATCAATCATATCCGGATGAGACTGTTCCATATACTTAATCCATCCCGGACAACAACTGCTCATCATAGGTAAATTTTCATCATTTTTAATTCTGTCTGCGAGCTCTGCTGATTGTTCAAAAATTGCTACATCAGCTGCAAACGATGTATCAAAAACTTTATTAAACCCTATTCTTCTTAAAACAGCATTTAAAACGCCATTGATATCCTTTCCTGAACGTAATCCTAATTCATCAGCTATAGAAACAGAAATGCTCGGTGAATATTGAGCAATAACAGTTACATCCGTATTATTCAACATCTGTTGAACAATATCAAGATTTGTTTTTTCGTATAATGCTCCTGTCGGGCAAACCAACAGGCATTGACCACAGTTTATGCAATTTGAAAAATTAAGGTCCTTGTTCATGCTGGTAGCAATTGCTGTTTTGTTGCCACGTTTATAAAAATCAAAAGTAAAAACATTCATAACTTCTTCGCAAACTCTTACACAACGACCACAAAGTATGCACTTTGCCGGATCCCGAACAATTCCGGGACTTGATTGATCCAAACTGGCTTTTGTTTTTTCTCCTGATATTCTTCTTTCCCTTATATTCAGTTCAACAGCTAAATCCTGTAACTGACAATTACCGTTACTTGCACAATATAAACAATCATCAGGGTGATTAGAAAGCAATAATTCAACAAGCATTTTTCTGGCTTGAATTACCCTTGGAGAATGTGTTCTTATTTTAATCGGTTCTTCAATCTGGTACGAACAAGAAGGAATTAATCCTGATTTACCTTCAGCCTCAACCACGCACATTCGACATGCCCCGGTTGGTGTAAAACCATCCATTCGACATAAAGTAGGAACTTTTATACCATTCCTATTAAGAGTTTCAAGAATAGTTTCTCCTTTTTTAGCCTGTATCTTTTTATTATTAACCTCTATATCAATAAGCATGATGATAGTTTATAAAATACTTATTTACTTATAATTGCCGAAAACTTACACGTTTCGAAACATATTCCACATCCAATACATTTATCCTGAACTATGAAATGAACATTTTTGACTGTGCCGAATATAGCGCCTGTCGGGCATTTCTTTGCACATAATGTACAACCATTACAAACATCAACATCAATTTCAAAAGTTCTTAATTCCTGACAAACACCAGCCTCACAGTTACGTTCAAAAATATGTTCTTCGTATTCATCTCTAAACCATTTAAGAGTACTCAATACCGGATTTGATGCTTTTTTTCCTAATCCACACATGGAAGTATCTTTTAATACTTCAGCCAAACTTTCTAATTGCATTACGCCTTTAAAGCGCTGTAAGGTTGTATGACCATTTTCATCTTTTGGTCTTTTGCTAATATTCTCTAATATTTCATGCATTCTTCTGGTTCCCTCACGACAAGGAATGCAAATTCCACAACTTTCCTTTTGCATAAAGTTCATGAAATATTTAACCATATCAATTATACAATTATCCTCATCAAGTACAACCATTCCTGAAGAACCAAGAGACACTCCTGTTAACATTATAGATTCATAATCAATCAAAGTATCCAAATGTTTTTCGGTTAAGCTTCCACCCGATGGCCCTCCAATATGAACAGCTTTAAATCTTTTCCCGTTTTTTATTCCTCCGGCTACACGAAAGATCACATCACGAAGTTTTGTTCCCATTTCAATCTCTACTAAACCAGTGTATTCTACTTTCCCCGAAATGGAAAAAACTTTCGTTCCTTTACTATCCTTTGTTCCTACTGACTTATACCATTCTATACCTTTCTCAATAATTATCGGCACATTAACCAGTGTCTCAATATTATTAACTACTGTAGGTTGATTATATAATCCTTTTGTAGCAGGATACGGAGGTTTTGAATGTGGTTTACCACGTTTCCCCTCCAGACTACTTATCAATGCCGTTTCTTCACCACAAACATAAGCACCAGCTCCTTTTTTAATTATAATTTCTAAGTTATAACCACTTTCTAAAATATCATGTCCTAACAATCCAAATTCCTTAGCTTGAGCTATTGCATTTTTCACTCGCTCAATGGCAAGGTCATATTCGGATTCAATATATATATATGCTTTCTTCACACCAATTGCATAAGCCGAAATCGCAATTCCCTCAACTACTTTATGTGGATCACTTTCAATGAGTAATCGTTCCATAAATGCCCCCGGATCACTTTCACCTGCATTGCAGATTAAATATTTCTGATCACTGGGTGTTTTATAAGCTATTTTCCATTTCTTCCCCGTTAAGTAACCTTCGCCTCCACGCCCACGAAGCATACTCTTTTCAATTATATCGCAAACTTCTTCCGGGGTATTTTTGCTAATTACTTTATAAAACGACTTATACCCGCCTGAAGCTATATATTCTTCTATTGATTCAGGATTGATAAATCCACAGTTTTTTAAAATTAATCTTTGTTGATTTTGGAAATAAGCCAGTTCGTCTAAAAAAGGTACCTGTTCCCACGCATCTTGTATATCATTTTTCAATTGTCCCAGAATATTTTCTTCCTGAATAAAATTATTAAAAGAACCATCAAGGATTGAAATTACATTTTCGGGTAATACTTTTTTATAAAACAAACGCGTTTTCCCAGGTAATTGAATCGAGATAACAGGTTCTAAAGAACTTAAACCCAAACTCCCAACAGGAATGATCTCAGCATCAATATTCCTGTCAACCAGATATTCTTCTATGTCCGTTTTTAGTTTCTGTACCCCCGATATAATCGAAGAAGAATTTATACTAACAGTTATTACTGGTTTATCAATCGTTTTGCGTTGTATTAAATTTAGTTGTGCAACAACTTCTTTTTCTGGTTTATCAGATTTGAGTTTTAGAACATTCTCAATTAAGAAATCTTTATATTTAAAGTTGACCTTTTCAGACATATTTTATTCTTCCATACTTTTATAAGAATCAATAATTTCAGCAACTTTTTCAATGGTCAAATTAGTAAAATACTTATCGTTTACAGCCATTACAGGCCCCTCACCACATGCCGCCATACAGGTCGTTTCCTCTAAACTAAATAAGCCATCTTTCGTTATCTCTTCATCTTTAATTCCCAGTTTTTTTTCAAGTTCATTAATTATTAAAATATTTGAATTAACATGGCAAGAAGTGCCATTACATATTTTAATATGATATTTTCCTTTGGCAATAAATCGAAAATGATGATAAAATGTAGCCAGACCGTATATTTTAACTGTAGGCAGGTTAAGATATTTTCCTACTTTTACAATAGCCTCTTCCGATAAGTATCCAAACTCATCTTGTATATCCTGTAAAACAGGGATAAGATTATCTCTTTGTACAAATGGATACTTCTCTAGTATTTCATCTAAATCTGGCATAAACCAAAATATTAAATTCACAAATGCTATACTTTACAAATATACGAATATTGTTGTTATTTAATAAACATTGTTATTTTATTAACACTAATTGTAAATCACAGAACCCGCAACGTAACTTACTCATTAACTACCAGTTGCATTTGAATGAGTAAAGAATAAACATTACCAAAATGCTTATATATTGTACAACATGTATTCTAAGATTACAGCAAAATCAATTAAATTATCTATCTTGCAATAAATTTAAAGACAACTTTATTATTCAATTTAAAAGCTGAAAGTTTTTACTTTTGATTTTTTATAAATGAAAAAAGAAATAGTTATATGTCTGGGTAGCTCTTGCTTTTCAAGGGGAAACAAACAATCGGTTCAATTAATAAAAGATTACATTAAAACACATCAACTGGAAGACAAAGTATTTTTCCATGGAAATCATTGCTATGAAAACTGTGAAAATGGACCGATCATAACAGTAGACGGAAAAGAATACCAGAATATTTCTCCTGAAAATGTAATTTATTTATTGGAAAACCTTTTTGGAAAAGACTAAATCCGGCTTTTCTTAATTTTTGAAAACAATTTGATTTTATGAAACCGATTGTTGAAATATTAAAAGATAAATGTAACTTAAGTTACTCATGTGTAAGGGTGTGCCCGGTAAATGCAATAGAAATTAAAGTAAACAGAAATTATGCCAGAGTTA
>JAUWQL010000076.1 GCA_030611105.1 Bacteroidales bacterium | reverse complement strand
TTTGATTATTATGACCTTCTTCAACTGTATAAGTTGATGTGTATGTGACCCCAACATCAGATGTTGACCAGTTTAAAGCACCAGTATTATATGTAGTTTGAGTAAATGTTAGATTCTCTTCTGCTAAATTCGGTGTAATTGTAAATATTATGGTCTCTCCTACTTTTAAAACATTTGCATCAGATTCAGCATCAGAACTAACTGTGTTAATAGAAGGAATATTAGCATCGATCAATTTGGCTACATCACTACCGTTAAAATTACTACTCGTATTGCCTGCTGTATCTGTAATATTTACATTCAATAATTGTAAGGGTGATGATAATCTATCTGCATGACCATCAGCAATTGTGTATGTGGCTGTATATGTAGCTCCTCCATTGCCTGTTGTCCAGACTGTTAAATTTTCTCCATTATATGTTGTTGGAGATATTGTTAAATCTACCTCCGGATTTACCGGCTCAACTGTAAATGTTATTGACTCGCCCACTTTTAAAACTCCTGTTGTATTTGCATCAGAATAAACTGTATCAATTTGTGGCGTATTGGCATCAATCCGGCGTGTTATTAAATTATAAGTGTAAGCGGATGTACTTGTATTTCCATTCGCATCGGTAACATAAACATCTCCAAGTTGTAAAGGAGTTGGCCGGTCAGTATGTCCTTCCTCAACCGTATATGTTGCCGTGTAAGTTGTTCCAACATCGGATGTTGACCAGTTTAAATCACCAGTATTATATGTAGTTGGTGTAAATGTTAGATTCTCTTCTGCTACATCCGGAGTAATTGTAAATAATATCGTCTCTCCTACTTTCAAAACATTTGCATCGGACTCTGCATTTGAACTTACTGTATTAATTGATGGAATATTGGCATCGATTCCAGGACAAGCAGATTTTGATGAATCTTCAAAAAGTGGTAAGGTATAGTTTGTTCCATCAAAAAATTCTAAAACTACCGGAACGGCTTCTGTAACATCATCAATACTCTTATCACTCGATCCAACAGTATATTCAACTTTATAATATCCTGAACCTATCTCACTAAATTCAGCACCCGATACATCTACTTCATTAACTGTTGCACTATCACAAGAAAGACCAGTTTCCGAATTTTCTGCTTTAAATGTAACTGTTAATACGTCACCAACTTTTAAGGTTTGTCCATCTCCGGGTGAATAAGAAATTTGAGTTATTTCAGGCCTATTTGCATCAATGCCCGGACAATTACCTGCTATACTGGTCGTATAAGCATTTGAAAAATTTCCATTTGGATCTTCTAAAATAAAAGAAATTGGTATTGCTTCTGTAGCATCATCAATATCATTATCTCCCTCGTTTATAATATAATCAAATGTATATGTTCCATCATCATTATCTTTTAAACTATCAGCAGGAACATAAGTATTGTTAATAATTAAAGTATCTGCAATAAGTCCTGTTTCACTGCCTTTAATAGTAATGGTAATTGCTAAAGTATCATTAATACCCAGAGTATTACCGTTGGCCGGCAAAAACGAAACGGAGTTAATCCCCGGGCCTGCTTTGTCTGAAGCATAAAATGGATTAGCTACTGTAGAAGTAGTATCAACTAAATATTCTGCAGGAGTATAATAAGCAAGAACATTATTACCTCCATTATAATTAATAAAAATAGTATCATAAGTATTATCAGCAATATCTCCCCCATTTGGATTGTTAAATCCTATTCTTATGAAAACATCATTAGCTTGATCTGCAGTAGCAATATATTCTACTTTTGTATTAAAATCATTAGCTAAATCATATGGCGACATATCAGATTGATTACTAATGTACCAATCATTAATCCTTGACCAAATATCCATTGTTGCATCATCAAGAGGTTGATTAAACTCAATTTCCAACGCATTATAACGCCCTGAATTATTAGTATCAACAGCGACAACTTTTACAACAATTAAAGTATCAGTTTGTCCTGAAACATTAATTAATGAAATAAAGGTCAAACAGAATATTAGTAGAACTTTATATATTGCTTTCATAACTCAAAAATTTATATTTTCTAAATAAATAACACAGAATACAAAAGATAAATCTTTATAATTCGCCTTCAGAGTTTACTTTAATTAAGCATATCATTTCGTTACCAACAACTCCTGAGCTTCCTGCCATTATATAACCACCATCAGAAGTTGGCTCTATTGAATATATTGTCTGGCCATATCCGCCATAAGTATTTTCAACTAAAATTTCGCCATCACTGTCAATCCTAAGAAAATATGCTGCCGGTCCGGTCGGTAATTCTTTAGTTCCAACAATAATAAATCCACCATTTGATTTAATAATATCAAATCCCTGATCGTTAAATG
Source organism: Bacteroidales bacterium (assembly GCA_030611105.1). Classification (GTDB taxonomy): domain Bacteria; phylum Bacteroidota; class Bacteroidia; order Bacteroidales; family UBA12077; genus UBA12077. Next base: position 14,835 of record JAUWQL010000076.1, on the reverse strand, counting down.
CGGTCGTTCCATATACTTTAGTCCAAATTATATTATGGATTTCTTCTTCTACTTTAACCACATATACATCAGAGTTAACTCCAGCTGCATCCTCAACAGATCCTACAATTACATATCCTCCATCATTGGCTTTAACAATGGCAGCACCATAATCATTATAAGAACTCCCATAAGTAACCATATCTGGAGATCCACCACTTAAGTTTGTTTTAATAAGCATGATATTATTATTTGCTTGTCCAGGTTCATGAAATCCGTTTGTTGTACCCACAACCAGGTAACCATTATTTATAGTAATAATATCGCTGGAATATTCATCACCACTTCCCCCGTGATTTTCTGTCCATTCAACATTTCCATTATCATCTACTTTAACTAAATAAATATCTTTATAACCTGCCAGATTACCATTACCTGCATCTGCTGCTGTTGTGCTTCCAGCAATTATATAGCCTGTTGATGATTTTTTAATAGCAACTCCTTCTTCATTACAATTTGTTCCAATAAACTTTTCCCATTCACTTACAACAACCGAACTGAATTTATTTAAATAAATATTTGTGTTTTTGTTTAAGGTATCTTCAACAGTTCCTAAAACAATAAAACCTCCATCTTCTGTTAACAATAACTTTGAGGCAGTATTATTACCTCCTCTAATAGATGAAAGGGTATCTCCATTATTTATTGAATTGCCAAATTTATCGGTCTGTAATAAAACAATTTCAGTATTTTCATTATCAGAAGTAATCGTTGTGAGAATTAAATATCCACTATTAAACTCTTTAACATCATTACCTGTATCTGTATTCCAAGATCCGGATAACTTTACAAATGTTTCTGCCTGATTTGATGAAATATCAAGATTATCGCATGCAAAAAGCAATAAGAATAAACCCAGAATTAATATATATTTTGTTTTATACATAATAGCTTATATTTTCTCATTTATTTTGTTTAGTCTTATAGAATGAATAAACCCATCCTACTGAGAAATAGAAATTATTTAAGGTAAATTCATCATCAATATAACTATAACTTCCCTTTGTTTCATAAATATATCGGTTGTCAGCGTTTACATTGTTCATAAAACCAAAGTGATATCTTAAATCCAATATAATATAACCCATCTTAATATTATATTTTAATCCACCACCAACTAGTGCTGAAATATTAATTGTATTTCTATCCATTAATATATCAACATCTGTTTCTTTTAAATTCAGGGCAGGATTCTCCGGATATTTTTTTTCAAAATTGGCTTTGGCATCGAACATATAATCCACATTAAATCCTGCTCTCAGGTAAGGACTCCAAGTTCCAAGTTTAAAATCATAAGTACCTGATAGTGGAAAAGACAACATTGATTGGGTTTCTGTATATGTCGTTGTGTAATTAAATTGATTACTTACGTATTCAAAACCTTTAACAGTATAAATAACATCAAGATTAATATCAATTTTATCGGTTATATACTTTTTAAATTGTAAACCACCTTGAACTTTTATTCCTGAAACAGAATATTCTCCTTCATAATCCTCAGTATCAATAAGTGAATAAGGTTCAATAATTCTTACAAAAGAATAATTACCACCTACAATAATTCCGACTGAAAAGGTAGGAATGGTTTGATATGATTTATAGAGATATGTAAATTCAACGGGATCAGTTGCTTTCAGTTCATATTCAGGAAATTTCTTTAAGAATTTAAGCATTGTTAATTCCGCCATTTCCTGATAATCCTCAAACTGGTAGGTAAGAATAAGTAATTTATAAGCACGTGCAAGTTCTTCGTCATCAAAACCATTATAAGTAATGCAAGCTCGTAACATTGAAGGAATAGAATCCAGTATACCTGTTTCATATAATGCTTCAGCTTCTTCCAATTTAAATGCACAGTTACTTACTTGTGCATTTGCAACAATACTTAACGTTGACAAAATTAGAATCGAAGTATAGCGTAAAATTTGATTCATTTTAATTAGAGTTATTTAGTTCGGCGATAGTTTTCTCATATTCAACATCTTTAGCCACATAAACATTCCATTCTTCAACACTCATATTTCTTGTTATTCTATCATAAATATCTGCAGCTAAATATTCTGATTTAGTAGACCATATTATAATTCTGTCTTTGTCTTTACTTGAAGTAACAAGTTTTTTACCATCAGGACTAAATACATTAGATAAAACCCAGGATTCGTGGTCGGTTAACTCAATAGGTTGATTATTCAAATTTGTACAATCCCACATATTAACATTACCATCCTGGCTGGATGTAGCCATTAAATTATCATCTATATTAAAATCAATATCATTTATTCGTGATTTACGTCCTTCGAGATCTTCAATGACTTCAAAGGTCTTGGAATCCCATATCTTTATATTTCCTTTTGAGTCGCCTGATGCAAGCCAGTTACCAGTATTATTAAATTTAACTGCAGTAATAGCAATTTTTGATTCCTCTTGAATAACGGTAACCTTAGTAGTATCATTAATGTCCCAAATACTGATTTTACCATCCTGTGTGCCAGCAACAATTGATTTTGAATCAGGTGATATCTCAATCGAATTAATTTTAGACTCGCTTTCAATAAAAATCTCACCCTGGAATGTTTTCAAATCCCACTTTCGAATTGTTTTATCATTACTTGAAGATATAAAATACTCATTATTCGGGGCCACTGCAATTCCATTTACACTACGAGTATGTCCAACTAGCTCCTGATCCATTTCTACATTATTTGTAATATTCAATAACAGAATTTTGCTATCGTCAGTTGCACAAATAAGCCATTTACCATCAGGAGTTACTCCCAATGCTTTTTGTCCAAATGGATTTTCAAGTATTGTCTCAAAAGGAGTTTCTAAATTAGCTATATCCCATTTCAATAATTTCCCATCCCCACCGGTACTATACATTGAGTCTGTTCCAGGAATGAAAGCAACATCCATAACAGAACCCGTATGACCATTTAATGCATTATAAAATTGGCCTTTCAATCCTTTTAAAGCATAATACAATCCTAAATATATATCAGGATTATGTTTAGGGCCTTCGTATTTCTCATTAAATAAGTATGCCTGATATGCTATAATGGCTTTCAACTGCGTGTTATCAGAAATTTGCTGAGATTTTACTGCCATGCTTTGAGAAATTGAAAGCATACGCATTCTATATGCTTCTTGTCTTTGCTTTTCTGCTTCAATAGTTTGTTTTCTGGCTTCTTCTGCATTTTTTTCAGCTAAAGACCGCTGTTCGGTTGCTTCTTTCTCTCTTTGTATTGCCAATTGCTTTTGACGTTCTGCTATATCTTTTTGATACCTTGCTTCTTGTTCTTTTTCAACAGCTATTTGTCTTTGTTGATTTGCCACCTCTTTTTGTTCTAGAGCTTCTTCCTCTTTTTCCTCGGCAATTATAGTTTGTTGTTCGGCAATTACAGTTTGTTGTTCGGCAATTATTTGTTGTTTTTTTGCTTCTTGTTCTTGCCTGACAGCTTCAGTTCTCATCATCTGAGAATATACTGTTAGTCCCATTCCAAGAATAGCTGCTGAACCTAAAACAATTGCAAATATCTTTGATCGGCGTAATTGTCTCTTCTGTAATTTAACCTTATTTTCCTCTTCAGCTTTAAATTCTTTGTCACTTGTTTGCAAGTAAACAATAGCTCTTTCAAATGCAGGATTATATCGTTGAGCCCATGACAATGTAGGTTTCTGTTTTTCTCTCCAGTTTAATGCTAATTGTAAATCCGGTGGACGCCATAAACCTGTATTACCAATTTGATACATTTCTGAAGCTTCTGATAAACGCATATACATCTGAACGGCATTCCATTCTTCTTCGACCCATACTTTCAGCTTATTCCAAATACGCATTAAACTTTCATGAGATAAATCTATAATACTATCTCCTTTTAATGCTATTTCATAGGATGGACTAATAAATGATCTACCGGCAGCCCTGAATGAATTTATTACATTAATAACTTCGTCGACCGTAGATTTTGAGATTGAAGCAATATCATTAATACTTGTAGGGTGTCTAATACCCCTATTATCGTTACCTTTCTCAGTAATAGTTTTAAACATGCTTTCGCAAATCCATTTTTCATTTTCTCTTAACTCATCATAAGCCTCATTAGCATGCTCGGAAAGAGCTTTTTCCATTTTACCAATAGCTTCATAATCGGTAATAGTAATGGCTTGTTTTTTATCTGAATGTTCCATCCAGTATTCCCATGTTCTCATTAAAGCATGCTGTAAAATTGGCAACTGATCAGGGTTATCTCCAACTTCGTTTAACAATTGCTGAATCAGTTGTGTATCGATACTTGCTCCTCCAACTGCAACAGGACCTTCTATAGCTCTTCTAAAATCATTCCGAGTCATCTGAGGAACAAGGTAATTGGAATCATTAATTAATTCAGTTAATTCATGAAATTGAGAACATTCACCAATAAAATCAGAACGCATGGTAAGTACTACATATACCGGAATATCCGAAGTTCTATTTGCGTTAACGAGTAATTTAACAAAAGCTTCTGATTCGTTATATGTAGATTGATCTTTTCTGCTACTCTTATACCTGAATAGTTCTTCAAACTGGTCTACAATTATTAATATGTTTTCTTTTTCGAAATCAAACGATTGTTCCAGTATTTCAACCAAACCATTTGAACTACTTCTTAAAATTGAAGCATTTAATTTCTGTTTAATAAGTTCATTATCTTTTTCATTTTTACCAACAGTTTTTTCCAGTATAGCAGATGCCAAATTTTCAATTGGAGAATTACCGGGACGTGTCGCAATAATATTCCATTTCGATTTTGAATCACCTACAAATCCTCCGTATAATGTTGGAACTAATCCACAATAAATTAATGATGATTTACCGCTACCTGATGCTCCTATTACAGCAACAAATTTTTCCTCTGACAATTTCTTTAAAATTTCCTCACTTTGACCTTCGCGACCAAAAAACAAATGGCTTTCTTCAATCTTAAAAGGTCTTAGCCCTGGAAAAGGATTAAATATACTATTGGTATTATTTGAATTGTTTTCAGGTACCATTTTTATTTATTTTTTCAATGAAAGAATTTAATCTCTTTGAAATATCTTTTTCGGCATAACTAATCAAATCCAAATCTTTTATTTGTAAGTTTATTACCGGAGATTTACCTGTATTTATTAGAATTGATTTTGCTAAAAAACTCTTTTTCCTGCCAAATCCAGGTGATTTTAATATATCGCTAAGCTTACTGTTTAACCACTGTAAGTTCTCAACTGAATAATCAATTAGTAAAGCATCACAATGTATGAGGTTATAATAATGTTCTTGAATTAAATCTATTTTATTAGCTTTTTGTGTTGCTTCTAAAACTATCAATTTTTGTTTTATCAGTTCCTGCTTAATATCACTAAAAGTCTTATTATTTACCTCGTTGGATATTACATAAACCGATTTGTTTTTTATTCCCTCTGATTTTGTTTTTGTTTTAATTTTAATATCTAAAATCTCTTCTGCTTTATTCCTAATAATCGTCTTAAAAACTTCAATTGGTGTTTGAATTATTTCCGTATTTTCAAGTAACTCAATATTTCTTTTAAAACTCTCAATATATAATTTTTGTTTTTCAGATTTTGGTTTTATATCAGTGGGTATCCATACCAAACGCTTTATTATCTTATTTTCAGCTTTTAATTCTGCTGCCACTTCATGAAACAAATCATTTTGCAGTTCGACACTTGAAATATCAATATTATTTAATAACGGGGCATAATAATTACCTATAAGGTGGACAGACAAGAATGATTGTTTCAAATTGTCATGAACAAATTCACTAAAAGGATTCATGTCTTTAGGAAAATTTCCCGTTGGTAACACTTCAAATCCCAGATGTTCTAATTCCCTGATAATTGTTTCCCTATTATAATTTTGGTCGGTACTTGATTCAGCAACAAATATTTTACCTCTTGATGTTTTAGCTTCTTTTTCTACAACCGCAATTTCTTTCTTTATTTCAAATGCAATGTCAAGAAACTTAAGCCAAATTTCATTTTTTAATTCATCAACATGCCCCGACAAATCAATTGTTTTATTTGTAGATTCATCGAATAAGTTAATAATTGTACAATCGTTAGGTGGCTCCTCTTTTATCTCAGGATGACAATTTACCTGAATAATCTTTCTGTTTTTTAACTGATCAGTACTTAAAAGATTACCCGGATCATAATTATTATTTAATAATAGTTGAATTATAACTTTAGCACTTTCTGTAATTCCTTTTTTGCCAATTAAAGATTTGTTAGAAATAAAATTCGATATACTGATTTTTTGTTTTGTTATTTGATGTAAACTAGTTTCCAGGATTGTTTTAAATCCATTAAGCCAATTAACTTCATTTTCGTTTAAATTTTCTTTTTTAAACGGAACATAAATCAGGATATCAGAATCTTCAGTCGACATATTTATTCGATTTTAACGCCAATTATAATAATATCATCTACTTGTTCTTCTTTGCCTCTCCATTCTTCAAGAATATTTTCAAGCATTTTTTCTTGTTCTTCGATTGGATTTTTATGAATTTTCAGTAATAATTCTCTAAATCTTTTTACCATAAATTTACGTCCATCATGTCCTCCAAATTGATCGGGATAGCCATCGGAAAATGTATATAATACATCTCCCTTTTGAAGATCCATTTCATGATTCGTAAATTTAGGCAGTTCATCGTCAAAATTACCTCCTATTGCCATTTTATTCCCTTTAATCTGAATCATTTCATTATTTCTTACCAAACATAATGGATTATTTGCACCGGCAAACTGTAGTTTCATATTTTTATAATCAATAATACATAAAGCTAAATCCATCCCATCTTTTACACTACTCAGATTTTCATTTCCATCTCCTTTTTCTCTGAGAGTTTCTACAACACCTTCGTTTAAATAATCGAGAATTGCACTGGCTTTACGTGCTTTTTTGACATCAACAGCATAATTTAACTGGTTATTACCAACTATCGACATAAAAGCACCGGGAACACCATGTCCGGTACAGTCAACTGCTGCATAAATTGCAAGATCGTTTTTCTTTGTCATCCAATAAAAATCGCCACTTACAATATCTTTTGGTTTATACAAAACAAATGAATTTGGCAATAATTGCTTTACAAAATTATCGGGAGGTAAAATAGCATTCTGAATACGTTTAGCGTATCGAATACTATCTGTAATATGCTTATTTTTAATTTCTATTTCCTCTTTTTGACGAACCACTTCAGCGGTACGGTCTTTTACCTTTTGTTCCAGTTCATTGTAATAACTCTCCAATTCCTCAATCATTGAATTGAATTTTTGTGAAAGTGTTGTTATTTCATTATTACCTATAATATCTGCTCGCTCATCTAGATGTCCGTTGGTAACACGATTGACTTTTTCAACAAGCCTTTTAATTGGACTTGTTATAACCTTTGTTTTTCGATATAAAAGAACTATTACTATTACCATCGTTAATCCAAATACCAAAACGAACTTTATTAGTTCATTTCTTAATAAAATATCTTGTTGTGTTCTATCGGTAATAATTCTAATTACTGCTCCTTTATATAAATCAGTATTTGCTCTGTGAATATATAGGTATGTATAATATAATTTTTGTCGGTTATTCTTTCTGAAAATTTTTGTTGAGTCCTGTTTTTCAAAACGTTCTTTCATAAAAAGAATTTCATTTTCTGATAATTCAACATCTTTCGTTAATGAAATAGGGTGATCTTTGCTAATAAAAATATCAGCATCAACAATTGAAGGCTGATTTTGCGAAAGTTTGCTAATTGTCTTTTTCGAATAATTAATTATTTCATCTGCCTGTCTTGAATAAATTCCAAGTTCAATTATATATTTACCATCAACTGTTGGTTGGTAAGTATATTTTTTTAACCGTTTTGTACTTGATTCAATAGTAAATCGCTCAATAACGTATTCTCCTTTTTCAAAAATATTGTTAATCATTTGCTCATGATCTTTTCCAAAAGAAAATAAGTTAAGGTCCAAATCAGCTTCAAATGTAGAATTAACAACTATTCCTTCCTGATTAATTATATATATATCTTCCATTTCGGGATCCATACCCAGTTCTGTACGAATCTTACTTAAGTTTGCAAATTCAATATTATTGGTATTCTTAAAATAGTTGTGAACCAGTTCATTACTATATGCTTCCATAATTGGATTCATATTATGCTCCACAACCTCAAGAGCAACTTCCAGAAATCCCGTTATATGAACTATCTCTTCAGAAATCATCCTGTTCTTTGTATCATTTGATTCAATTAAATTCGATTTTGTTTGATTATAATTAAATACACCTAATATAAGCAATGCCGAAATTGCAGGTATTACAACATTTAAAATAAGTTGCTTGAAAATGGTGGTTCTTCGCATATAATAAAGTTTAATTCTTCGTATTAATTTATATAACATAAAGTATGTTTTTGCATTTATATATTATTTGTCTGTGCTTCTGAAATTTGTTTACCAATTTTTGAGTTAATCCAGTTAATGACAGCAATTTCAATCTTATGAAAATCAAACATATTGTAAATTACATCATTTTTTTCTATATAAAAAATAGTAGTTTCTCCTTGCTGACTTAATGAAACCTTCCTTTTAGCATCTTTTAATATCTCATTCATATCATACAATTCGCCTTCAACAAGTTCCAGCTTTTCTTCATCGTCAATTGAAAGCAATGTTGACGCACCTTTTACAATAAGCACTTTATCTTTTAAATCTGATACGATAATATCGCTAAGCTCATAAGAATCATAAGTTAAGGTATTCATCGATTTTGCCAATTCGTATAAATACCGTCCATCAACCTTTTTAAAATATTTAATTGACTTTAAGAACCAGGTTTTTTCAACAAGCAAATGATTTTTAGAAAGACTTAATAAATCTATGGTATTATCAAGTTCTTCACGATATATTTGATTTAATCGCTTTCCAATAGTTTCAAGCCGGTCTTTATCGATACCATTAATAACAATACCGGCTGTTTCTCTTAATATTTCGTGAGAATTGAAAAGGTGTGCAATTAAATCATTTGGAATTTCATCATTCTCAATTTCTGAAAATGCAAAAACTGCACAAACTTTTGTCCAGATATTAGTTTCGTTAATATCTCTATTAATAATAGAAATAATTAAGTCATTAAATAAAAGTTTTTCAACCGGATAATAATTCTGAAGCTGTTTTATTTTTTCAGTCAACGAAATGTCCTCAACAACAGGAAATAATTTTGGTTTAATTTCTTCTTGTATAAACAAGTCTAATAATTCCAATGCATAGCTAATTCCTTCTGTTGTACCACTTTCAATATTTTCCTTAACATGCATAATTGATTTAGCATCGTAAGCTAAAGACAATAATAAGTATAGTAACTCGTAATTTGCTTTTATTTCTTCCTTCAGCGCTTCTTTGAGGTAATCAAATCCCTGCGTTTCATCAAGAGTGACCTGTGCAGCTATATTATAGCCCATTACACCAATATGTTTTTCAATAATGTGATGTATTTGTATAATAGTTTTTTCATTTGTTTTAAATCCTGTTTCTTTTAAGGCAATTAAAACATAGTTAAGGACTTCTTCGTTTGGATGATCAAGTTTTTTTATTAAAAGCGATTTAGCCTTCTCACCTCCTATTTGGCCAATCAATTTAACGAGGCGCAACAAAATTCTATGACTTGTACCTGTTTTATAAAAATACAAGTCAATATTGCTTAAAGCATCTTCGCCAAAACTTGCCAATGAATCATAAGCATAAGAAATTAATCCGGGAGTATCAAGATAATCAATTATTAAAGGACAAAATTCAATATTTTTTGTATTAGTTACTGCTTTAATAGTTGCGATTTTAACAGGTAGTTGTAAATCTCTTAATAATGCTTTTAGATAAACAAATAATTCCGGTTCATAAAACTCCCCCATTAAAAAAGCAGCAAGGATTCTTTCTTCGGTACCTTTTAATTTAGAAAGACTAATAAGCTTATCAATTCCGGGAGATTTTTCAATTTTTATATCAACACTATTTAGTAACTCCGACATAGAATATGTATTTTCCGGCAAATACTTAAATGAATCTATAAGCTTAGATTTCACTACTCTTTGTATTGCATAATCAGAAATTACTTTATTTTGATGATTTATTAAACTGTTTATTTTTTCTTCGAATTTTAACGGATGTAATTCATAATCGATATCGAGGCCCGGAATTATTTGGTTAAAGTCGATGGATTCGTCCTGTAAATTCTCATTTATAAAATCCGACACATTTTCGATTTCCTCTTTCTTTCCTTTATATTCAGCCAGGGATTTTTGCAAAGATATTTTATATTCGGCATAAAGTTTTCGGGCGATAAAAAACCAAATCACAAGAATCAAAATCAATGAATAGGAAAAATGAATTAACTTAAAAAATTCAAATAAACTTAACGCAGCTAATAAAAGTCCGGCGAAAAGTGCTGCTATTTCATTTATAGTACCATCTACATAAGCCTGAACATCGTGTCGTATCTCCACTTTTAACGACTGATACAAAATTTTAAATGCGGGAACCTCAACTGCATCTTTTAAAGCTTTAGAGAAAAGTCTGCTTAAAGATATAATCAGGAAAAAGAACATGAAGCTCGCTGATGCTATAGTGTATCCAAATACCGAACCAATTAATACTGCAATTGCTGTAAAAATTCCTAATAAAAATGATGAAATAAGTACACTCACTTTCAAGCCGTAGGTTTTCATCAGCTTGCTATATAAAAATGTTTTAAACAAGAAAGTAAATAAAAGCAAACTACCTGTAAAGGCTCCAAGAAATTCTGCTAAATCGTTAGGATCAGGATAATTCTCTTTTGTAACTGAAAGAAATGAAAACTGAATAAAAAAAGCTGCCAACATCGACATTACAACAAAAATCGACATGTACAAAACATACTTGTTTTTTAAAAGTGCCGGTAAACGATTCCGTTTTTTCTCACTCTTTCCAATTTTCTGATTTAAATTATATTTAACCGAAATTATTATTTGCATTACAAATGCACACATCACGCTAACCGAACTCAAAAAAAGCAGGTTTTTCTGTTCAAATCCCACTGAAATTAACACCGGTATTGCAAATGTAATTAGTATTGCACCAAAAATTTGTCCACTGTCAATAAGGCCAAACAACCTTTTACCCTGCCTAAGTGAAAACATTCTGCCCACAGCACCCCAAAAACCCAGCAAAGCCATAATATTTAAAGGCCCCATCATAATAAAAATTAAAAATACCAGCCAGGGACTTTCGGTATATTGAAATAAGACTCTTAACAGAGCTGTTGATATTAAAATAAAAATAAGATTAAACATTGCCACAGTCGAAAACTTATATCGACTTTGAAATCTGGCATATAAAGTAGTTAAAACAATACCCACTAAACCAGAAATAACGTAAGCTTTGGGAATCATAGAAGCAGGATATGCATTAAGAAATAAAGCATGTGCTCCTACATCAAAAGCACCATAAAATATCCCGAGAAAAACCGACTGAATAAGAAACAATGAAACGCTGGTTTTTTCATCCTGTTCAATATTAAAAATAGCGTACACATCTTTCCTCATAATAATCCTATAATTTGAAGGTGTTAATTTACTAATTAAATTTCTATTATTCTATATAAAGAGCAATTTACAAGTGGTATAATTAGCTAATAGCATCAGTTAATAACAGAGAATTTATCTATTAGTCACTTATATTGCTTTATTTATATATAAATACCTTTTGTTAATAAAAATTTTACAAAAAAATACATAGCAAAACAAACATATATATCGCTGCTTTTGTTAATTAGATAGTTTAATTAAATCAAGCATTAAAATAATTATTAGAAAATACTAATTGATAATTAATTAAAAGTATATATCTTTATGTTCAGTTAATTACTCAATATGTTTACAAATTCGATCTTAAAAGATAAATACGCCATCCGCAGAGAAGCAGTTTTTATTGTTTTATCAGGTTTATTTATTGGCTCACTGGCAATGTTAAATATCCTTGGTTTATCAAGGCTAATTGACTTATCATTTAACTTTAATGGTTCAAAAGTACATTTTATGGTATTTGTTGGTGTTTTACCTTATCCAATTACTTTCCTTTGCACTGATTTTATATGTGAATTATATGGTAAAAGAAGAGCCAACATGGTAGTATGGGCTGGTCTTTTACTTAATTTATGGGTTCTTTTTGTATTATGGTTTGGTGGTATACTTCCTGAAGATCCATCTGTTGACAGTACTGCTTTCTTCAGAATTCGCGAATTAACATTTGGAGCAACAGCAGCATCGATGATTGCTTATTTAACTGCACAATTTGTTGATGTACATGTATTTCATTTTTTAAAGAAACTTACTAAAGGAAAACATCTCTGGTTAAGAAATAACGGATCAACACTTACCAGCCAGTTAATTGATTCAATTGCAGTAGTATTAATAACATTTTATGTTGCTAAAGCAATAGTAATTCAAGAAGGACACCAGGTTTTTTCTTACCTGATGATTTTAATTTTATCGAATTACTTCTTTAAAATGATATCCGCCTTACTTGATACAATCCCATTTTATTATGGTGTAAAGTGGCTTTCCAAGTTTTTAAACATTAATCCTGTAAAAGAATATGATACAGAGAAATACAAAAAAATCTAATGACAGATTAGTATATATTTTCAATAAAAAACAATACTATAATAACTAATAGTTATAATCATTACTACCTTTTTTCTCGTTCCACCATTCATTAATCTTTACCAAATCTTGTTTCTTGCCACCAACTTTTTGGCTAATTATTCGTTTTGTTTTTCGTTTTATTTTACCTAAATCTATTATTTCTTCGCCTGCATTTTCCAACGCATACAATATGTCGTTTAATTTTTTATATGTAAAAGGGTTACCATATAAACCTACAGCTGTTGTGCGATAAATTTCACCAACAACAGGTGTATGCCTGTTATGTGACAGGGCTTTAAAATATGCACGAACTGGTTCGAAATTTATCATTTCAAAAAATCCACATATAGAGAAAACCACCATTGAATGGTTTTTATTGATATATCTTCTGGGGTGCCTGACCCGCTTCATGCCTTCAATCATATAAGGATATGCACGACTTACAGAACGATCGAAAAAATTCTTTAAGATACCTGGCATACCATCTGCATATATAGGAAAAGCATATACCGTCAAATCGGCTTCGAACATCTTCTCTGCCAAAATATGAAAATCATCCTTATCGTGAAACATACATTGGCCCGGAGTATTCATCCAACATGAAAAACAACCGGTACAAGGTTTTATTTGATATTTATTTAAATGAACAATTTCAACCTCAGTTTTTTTTCTCATGCCTTCAATAAATGGTTTTAAATAAAAATCGGTGTAGCCGTTTTGACCTCGCGGAGAAGCACTTAACACAACAACTTTTTGTGGCTTCCTCCAGTATTTTGAAGGATTTTTTTCAAATTTCGTAACCGGATCTTCCGGAACCAGCACTTCACCATTTAATGATTTTCGGGGTAAAATCTTAAAAAATGAAGTGTCACCACTAAATTTAAGTTTTCCACTAATAACACCAAATATCGGGTTTAGTTTCCCTCCTGCTAAATCTAGCCAATTATAAAATGTTGATTTTATGGTAACTGTTGGATTGTCAGCAATACCTTCGTTCAATACTAAGTTTTCAAAATCTGATTGTATAAAACAGTCTATTTTTTTATTGTTATGCTTTAGATGAAACTGAATTATTCCTTTTGCTTTTTGATCATGATCAGGATAAGCTAACATTAACTTCTCCACCATCTTTCCCATTATAGGTATAGGTGACAATGGTTCTTTCATAAGATAAACTCTAAAATAAAAAACCTATTTTAAAATAGTAACGATAACCAAAAGATAATTGCGATATCCTTCCTTTTTTACTAATTTCAAAATCTTCGAAAAATATATCAATAATTGGATAATTTTCAAGAATTATGTCAACCATCTCTTCATCAATAGTTCCTTCGTCCAGATTAATAGAACCACCTACTTTCATGTTAATATTATACCATGAGACTGATGGTCCAATCATACAAATATCAAGTGAAAACCTATTATAAAAAACAAACTGGTACCCTAATTGAGCACCTATACCAAAAATATCTATTTGAGTAGTAACTGTAGCCGATGCTAAATCGGAATAAAAGGTTGAAATCGTATTTTCGATTTTATTGTTGAAATAGTTTATATATGGACTTACATATATTCCACGTGGTGCTGAATACTTATTCTCTTTTTTTAAATAAAACCGATAGTCAATAGTTGCACTTATTCCTCCTTTGTTCTTGTGGTCGCGTACTATAATAGCACTATCTGTTTTTCCAATACCAATTATTTTTGGAAATGTTCGATATCCCAACTCTATACTAAATGTTCGGGTGGGGGAAAGAACACGCTCGTATTCAAAAATATAGTTTTCTATTCCCCAAAGCATGGGTGCTGTAATGTTATATTTTATTACATTTCTGTAAACTAAAGAATCGGACTGCTGCCCCGTTGTTTTTTTTACTAAAAACAAAGACATAAATAATATAAGTATTAAAATTACTTTTTTAAACATTAAATAAAATATTTGTAACTAATCAGTGTACTGTAAATTTGCAATAATTTTGAGAGAATTCAATATATTTTGATTGTTTTTAAGAACAGTATCTGTAACTGAACGCAGAACAGCAAAGTTGTATCCTCCTGTTGGCGATTTAAACTGCCCTGA
>JAUWQL010000021.1 GCA_030611105.1 Bacteroidales bacterium | reverse complement strand
GTTCTGCCTGTATTCATATGGCAAAACTGATATCAATTTTGTAAAATTTGATTTCAAATCGAAAAATATTTCAAAGAACGCTTTTGTTTATTTTATAAGGCTTCTTCCATTTTTTTGTACCTTTAACCGGACACTAGTGTTTTTAGATAAAAAAATAAACAAACTCAATGCTATAGTTATGTCGAAACTAAAAATTATATTTGAAATTATTTTTAATAATCCGGGATGAAAGAATTTTCTATAATATCAGTTTCCATAATCAATATTATAATAGGAGTAAGGTATTGTTTATTAACCTATAAACAAAAAATTAAACCGGCATTAGCCATGTGGGCGTTTTTTTCATTAGCAGTTGCTATGAGTCTTACAACATATATGGCAGAAGGCGATTTTAGCTTATGGGATAATATTTTGAACACAACAGATTTAATACTGGTGTCAACTATAACCGTTTTTATTTTCATTTACGGTGATAAAAGTACAAAATTTAACAAGTTTGATAAAGCCTGCTTAATTTCAGTTTTGCTTATTACAGTTTTCTGGATTATTACAAAAACACATTTTTTGTCGCACATAATGATACAAAGTGTATTGGTTATAGCATATTTTCCGGTTATCAGAAGATTATGGATATCAAAAGAAAATACAGAACCTTTCTCGGTTTGGATTTTACTCATGATTGCTCCGGTATTTGCATTACTGTCAAGCAAAGGAATACTGGCTACGGTCTATTCTGTGCGGGCAATAGCATCAACAGGAATATTGTTAATGCTTATGTTAAGAATTGAATATTTAAAAAATACTAAGAAATGATTTTAAAAAATATCGATTGGATAATAATTTCCATCTTTTTTGTAATAGTTCTCTCTATTGGCTGGATAGCTTCTAAAACAGCAGGGAAAAACACATCTGAATATTTTTTAGGCGGAAGAGGAATGCCATGGTGGTTATTAGGTGTTTCAATGGTGGCTTGTACTTTTTCTGCCGATACTCCAAACCTGGTAACAGGAATGGTTCGTGAAAACGGAGTTGCTAAAAACTGGGCATGGTGGGCTTTCTTAATTACCGGAATGGTTACTGTTTTTATCTATGCTAAACTTTGGCGACGTTCCAATGTTTTAACTGACCTTGAATTCTATGAAAAACGTTATGGAGGAAAACCTGCTGCATTTTTGCGAGGGTTCAGATCCTTATACCTGGGCATATTCTTTAACGTATTAATAATGGGTACAGTTACTCTGGCAGCTATTAAAATTGGTGCTGTTATGTTTGGTTTAAAACCACTGATTACTGTTTTAATAAGCTCGGTAGCTGTTGTCCTTTATACAGGATTAAGTGGTTTAAAAGGCGTTATTTGGGCCGATTTCTTTCAGTATTCAATCGCTATGGCTGGTGCGGTTTACGCTGCTGTTGTAGCTATGCAACAACCCGAAATTCTGGCCATTGGAGGTATGCAGGGAATGTTGAGCCAATTGGGCGATACGGTAAAATTCATTCCTGATTTTTCAGATCTATCTACTTATGTTCCATTATTAATTATTCCAATTGCTGTACAATGGTGGAGTGTTTGGTATCCTGGAGCTGAACCGGGCGGAGGTGGTTATATTGCTCAACGGATGTTAGCTGCAAAAGACGAAAAAAACGCTATTGGAGCTACTTTACTTTTTAATTTTGCACATTATGCACTTCGTCCATGGCCATGGATAATTGTTGCTTTAGCTTCAATGATTATTTATCCTGATTTAGCTTCAATAAAAGCACAATTTCCCAATATTGATCCAACTTATTTAAAAGATGATATTGCATACCCGGTAATGCTGTCAAAATTAAAACCAGGCTGGCTGGGATTAGTTGTAGCATCTCTTATAGCTGCGTATATGTCAACTATTGGAACTCATTTAAACTGGGGATCATCTTATATTGTAAACGATTTTTATAAGCGGTTTGCACGGCCAAATGCTTCAGAAAAAGAGCTTGTATTAATGGGAAGAATTTCTACACTCATTTTAATGATTTTAGCTGCAGTGGTGGCTTTGTTTTTCTTAAATAATGCTACTCAGGCTTTTAATATTTTATTACTTTCAGGAGCAGGATCGGGCGCAATATATTTGCTTCGCTGGTTTTGGTGGAGAATTAATGCATGGACAGAAATTATAGCTTTGGCAGGAGCAACCCTTGTAGCTGTTATCCTTGTATTTTTTGTTGATGATGCTTCTGTTGCCACAAGAGTTTTGGATGGCTTTACCATGAAATTGCTTATTGCAGTTACTCTTACATCTATAGTTTGGATAATTACAACATTAATCACAAAACCTGAAAATAAAAACGTTTTAAGAGAATTTTATAAATTAACTCATCCCGGCGGGCCCGGATGGAAAAAAGTAATTTCTGATGCTGCAAAAGATGGTGAAATAATTAATGAAGCAGACTTGGGAAAACCCTGGGAAATGCCAATTCAGATTTTACTTGTATTTATAGGTTGTATTGTGGTTTACTCAAGTTTATTTGCAATTGGGAATTTTGTTTACGGTGAAACTTTATATGGATTGATTTTATTGGTGGTTGCAGCTATTGGAACATACTTTTTATTTAAATCATTCAGTAAACTAAGAGCAAATTAGGTTTGTTAGATTGTAGATTAATAGATACAAGTATCAAGATGTTGGACTCAATTGTAAAAACAAATCAACATGAACCATAATTATGGAATAGTAATTCTTTTATTACTAATATATAAATTATCATTTTCTCAAAATTTAGTACCAAACCCTAGCTTCGAAGAAGGCAAGTGTCCTGAAAAATACGGTGAGATTAGCTATTCAAAACATTGGAGTGGATTTTCAGCAGATTATTTTAAATCTTGTCCTCAATATGAAAAATATCTATCAAATAAAATGTCAGTTCCATATAATCAAAACGGATTTCAAAAAGCTAGAACTGGTATTGCTTATGCGGGCTTAGTTTCTTCGCGTGAAATCTTGCAGTCACATTTATTACAATCTTTAAAAAAGGATTCAATATACTATATTGAATTTTATACTAATCTTGCTGACAGTAGTACTTATGCTATTTGGGATATTGGAGTCTATTTATCAAAAAGAAGATTTAATTACAGTTGGGGATCTCATGTTTATGATACGATTGTTCCTCAAGTTCAAAATTACAAAAACAATTATCTGACCGATAAAATTAATTGGACAAAAATATCTGGATTTTATAAAGCTAAAGGGGGCGAGAGTTATTTGACTATCGGTAGTTTTGATAAATCGTCTGATAAGGAACTAACCGAAGCATTAGTTTTATTAAAGAATGCACCGAAAAGAAGGTATTACTATATTGATGATGTTTTTATAGGAAATGTACCTAAAAACCTTACGTATATATTTTCAGATATAGTTTTTAAAATTGATGAGTCAGAAATTCAATCTGATTTCGTACCCCAACTTGATTTAATAAAAGATTATTTAAAAGCTAATAGTAATGCTCATATAATAATTTCCGGACATACTGATAGTACCGGTACAGAAACTAATAATAAAGCGTTGTCTAAGGCAAGAGCAAAATCTGTTTCTGACTATTTGATTGATATAGAGATTAATTCTAGCAGAATATCATATCAAGGATATGGAAGCAATAAACCAATATCAACTAATGAAACGGATGAAGGTCGCAAATTAAATAGGCGTGTAGAAGTGCAATTTGTTAATTCATTACAAACAACAGAGCCCAACAAGTAATCTTGATACTCAAATCTAAATACTAATATCTTGTTAATTCATAAAACTACACTAATTTTGAGCTTCTAAAATTCAATTAAAATAACATAAAAAGAATATACAAATGGATTTAACACTATTAGTATTAGCAGCAGGAATGGGAAGCCGTTATGGTGGATTAAAGCAGTTGGACCAGGTTGGACCAAGTGGTGAAACAATTATTGATTATTCGGTTTACGATGCTATAGAAGCCGGATTTAATAAAATTGTTTTCATTATTCGCAGGGATATTGAAAAAGAAATGAATGAAATGCTTTTCGAAAAATATAGCAAAAAAATTAAGATTGAATATGTATTTCAGGAATTAGATAAAATACCTGAAGGGATTGAACTACCAGCAGATCGTGTAAAACCATGGGGTACAGGTCATGCTGTATTAATGGCTAAAGATGTTATTAATGAACCATTTGTTGTAATTAATGCAGATGATTTTTATGGTAAAAGTGCTTTTAAAGTTGTAGCAGATTATATGAAAAGTCAGCAGAATAATCTCAAAGGTAAAAATTGTATGGCTGGTTATTTATTAAAAAATACTCTTTCAGAACATGGAGATGTTTCGAGAGGTGTTTGTAAAGTAAATAAGGAAAACGAATTAATTGAGATTACCGAGAGAACCAAAATAGGATGGAAGCACGGAACAATTGTTGCTGATGATAATGGAAATGATCTAGAGTTGAATGGTGATGTTTTTGTATCAATGAATTTCTGGGGTTTCACACCTGATGTATTTCCTGATTTAGAATCTGAATTTAAAAAGTTTATAGTTGAAAACTACGAAAACATAAAATCTGAGTATTACATTCCTTTTATCGTAAGTCATCAGATTAATAACGGTTTAGCTACAGTAAAAGTTCTGGAGGCAACCGATCAATGGTTTGGTGTAACTTATAAAGAGGATAAACCAATTGTTATAGAAAAAATTAAAGAGTTAACCGACGCAGAGAAATATCCTGAAAAGCTGTGGGAATAATAAAAAGAGCAGCAAAATTGCTGCTCTTTTTAATTTTTATATTTAATTACCAGGGATAGTAATCATCCCAACCATCATCCAATAACTTAACGGTAATTCTTCTGTCATCATAAAAGTGAACATCATCAAAAGTATAATCGCTTAAACCAGAATTATCAGATGTTACCATAATATTATAAATGTAATCATCTTCGGCATTTAGAGTAAAAGTTTTGCTTCCGCCAGGCCCGATATTACTGCTAATTCTATTCGAACCATAACCCGAATTTGCATAATAAACCCCGGTAATGTTGTAAGAGTTTGAGTTGTTTTCAATTTCAAGAAAGGCTTCTTCCTTAAGAGCATCTGGCTTGTCACAACTTAATATCAATAATGTTGATACAATTATTAAACTACAAATCGTTAACTTTTTCATGAGTAATAAGTTTAGCGGGTTAGAATTATAAAATTAAGAAAATACAACGTTAATGTCAACTTACCTTATAATTAAATGTCAAGGATATATGATTCAGAAGATTTATTTTCCAACTTTAATAAAATATTTGGTAATTATTTAGGATGTGTAACTAATTGAAAAACTAATCAGTACTATTTCTCGCAAAAAACGCAAAGAATTTATAATCAATCATTTAATCTTTGTAAACTTTGCGTAAAACTTAGCGGTCTTTGCGTGGAATAAATTAATATACAAACATTTAAACCTGCCAAATAATTACAATATTTGTAACTATTGATTTATGCAGAACCTCAATGAGTAGTTCCGTTTATGGTTTGGAAATGGTTTAACAATTTTAGAAGAAATCTATATTTTTTTCAGACCGGGAAATTAAAATTTGCTTAAATGATAGAATACACTATATTTGATTTACAGTATTAACAAATATTAACTATAATAAGGTTTATTACAATAATAAAATGAACCTAAAACTACACAAATGTTAACTACTCTCGATTATATATTCATCGCCCTTTATTTTATTATTATCCTCACAGTTGGTTTTTGGTCAGGTCGTAAGGAGGAAAAGGAAGATTATCTGATTGCCGGAAGAAAACTAAAGTCGTTTGAAGCTACCACTACTATATTTTCAAGTAGAATTGGTGCAGCCATTCTTTTAACATATACTGCACTGGTTTATTTATATGGGCTTGGTGCATACTGGTATTTTATCGGATCGGTACTTGGTTTATTTGTATTTTATTTCTTTGGGAAAAAAATAAAAAAACTGGGCGACGAGCAAAAATTTTATACACTGTCCGATTTCTTTTTCTATCTAAAAGGCCCTGTTGCCGGTTATTTGTCTGCTATAGTTGTTATGATTATTATGTTTGGTTGGGTAGTATTAAATTTTACTGCAGGAGCAAAACTTGTTCAGGAATATACACCGATTAGTTATAATTGGTCGGTTATCATTATAGGTGTTATCATTTTGTCATACCTTCTGGTAGGTGGCTTTAAGGCAGTTGTAAAGACTGATATCATTCAAACTCTTGGGATTTTTCTATTGTTTATATTAATGATTTACCTTCTTGTTAATACAGATACAAAACCAAAAATAATTTTCTCAGATCTGTTTAATATACCAACAAAAGAAATTATAAACTTCTTCCTGGCCGGATTTTTTATCCCCATGGCTTCACCTGAATTATGGCAGCGTGTTTATGCCATTGAAAACCAAAAACACTTCAAGCGAAGCTTGTTTTTATCATCAGTGTTTTATTTTATTATTGGATTCATCCTGCTAATGATAGGAATGGTAATCCGCATTGATATACCCGATATTAGTGCTGATACTGCATTAATTGTGGGATTTAGCAGATTACTTCCTGTTGGCCTTGCAGGATTGTCTGTGATAATAATTTATTCTGCGGTTTCATCCTCAGCCGACACATATATGTTTACAGCTGCTTCTACTGTAACACAGGATTTTTTGGAAAAGTCAGGTGTACTTAAGAAAGAAAAGCTTTTTATAGCATTGCGTATCATCATGGTTTTGCTAATGGTTCTTGGTGTCGTCATGGCACTTGTATTGCGCGACATTGTTGACACAACATTTTTCTTCGTGTCATTAACTATGTCACTCGGATTTCTTATCCTGGTTATGTGGATCTATCCGAAAATAAATAAGTACAGCGTGAATTTATCTATTTTATTTTGCCTTATTGGCGTAGTAGTTCCAACAATCCTGGTAGGAATTTCGACATCACTGGTAATTTATGCCGTATCTTTATGTATCGCAGGATTAATTCTTGGATTGATAATACATTGGATAAAACCCTCTTCATAAAAACATATCTTTTAATTAAACGTTAAGGATATATGATTTGGAAGATATATTTCATAACTTTAATAAAATTTTCATCTCTTTTGATTTATGCAAACTCAGTCAGTAAATAAAATAATATTACTATCTATCCTCATTATATTGGGGATTATATTTTCCTCTTATACCACAGTAATAAATTATACCGATAAATACGAAAAAGTTCGGCAGCGAATGGTTCGCGAACAAATTGTAGCTCGGGGAATTAAAGATCAAAAACTTATTCAGGCAATGCTTAATGTAAAAAGACACCTATTCGTACCAAAAAATCAGGAGCGAATGGCTTATGAAGATAGACCATTGCCAATTGGTGAAGGGCAAACCATATCGCAACCTTACATTGTTGCTTTAATGACAGAAACACTTGAGTTAGATGAAAATATGCGTGTTCTTGAAATTGGAACCGGATCTGGTTATCAGGCTGCAATTCTTGCAGAAATAGTACGTAAGGTTTATACTATTGAAATTATAGAATCCTTGGGATTAAAAGCTAAAAAAACACTTAAAAACCTTAACTACACTAATATCAGCTTTAAAATTGGTGATGGTTATAAGGGCTGGGAAGAAAATGCACCGTTTGATGCTATAATTGTGACCTGTGCTCCGGCTAATATTCCAAATCCCTTAAAAAATCAGTTAAAAGAAGGAGGAAAGATGATAATTCCTATTGGGGGAAGTATAGCTCAAGAACTGGTTCTGTTTGAAAAACAAAGCGGAAAACTGATTAAAAAAGTTGTTGCTCCTGTTCGTTTTGTGCCAATGGTTCGCAACGATGGCAAACGTTATTAAACTGTACCTTAATTAGTTTCACGATATTTTATTCCTTTTTTTTCATTAGAATTAAACATTTCTGTATTCTTTTCGTCTAATGATTTAATATACTCAAAACCCAACTAAAATGACAACTTTGAAAAAAACTCTTAGCATTTTTATAATGCTATTCATTCTTGTTTCGTGTGAACAAGATTTGAATAAAAAAGCAGAAAAAATACATGGAGAAATTGTGTCGATCGATACACATACCGATACTCCTCTAAATTTTCTTGATCCAGATTTTGATATTGGAAAATGGAATGATTTTGAGAAAACCAGATCGAGAGTAGATTTCCCGAGAATGAAAGCAGGAAAACTTGACGCAGTTTTTATGGCTGTTTTTATCGGACAGGGAGAAAGGAGCGAAGAGGGTAATTTAAAAGCTAAAAATCGTGCCCTGAAAATTTTTAATGCTTTACACGAAAAAATCAGTTTATATCCCGAGCAGGCAGAAATAGCCTTAAACGCAGACGATGTATATAAAATAAAGAAAACCGGGAAAAGCACTGTTTATATTGGTATTGAAAATGGATATCCAATTGGAAACAATATTGATAATATAAAAGAATTTTATGATTTAGGAGCTAGGTATATTACTTTATGTCATACTAAAAATAATGATATTTGTGATTCATCGACTGATAAAAAAGGCCCTGAATATAATGGGTTAAGCGAATTTGGTGAAGAAGTAGTGAAAGAAATGAATCGCTTAGGGATGATTATAGATGTGTCACACATCTCGGATTCGGCATATTATGATGTACTTAAACGTACAAATGTTCCTATTATAGCATCGCATTCAAGCATTAGAGCAATATGCGATAATCCAAGAAATTTTGATGATAATATGCTCTACGCATTAAAAGATAATGGCGGAGTTATTCAAATATGTATTTTGAGTGATTATATTAAGACTCCTGCACCTTACCCGGAAAGAGATTCTGCCTTTCAGGCTATTAGAGTAAAATACAATCATTTCGATAATTTAACGGAAGAACAATATCATGAAGCTGTTATTGAATGGCGTGAAACAGATAGAAAATTCCCTAAAGAACTTGCAACCGTTTCTGATGTTGTTGATCATATTGATTATGTTGTTAATACAATTGGAATTGATTATGTTGGAATAGGAACCGATTTCGATGGTGGTGGTGGTGTTGAAGGCTGCATGGATGCCAGCGAAATGAAAAACATCACGATTGAACTATTAAAACGAGGATATAACAAAGAAGAAATTAAAAAAATCTGGGGAGAAAACTTTTTAAGGGTTTTCAGAGAAGTTGAAAAATTAGCAGAAATAATATAATTAATATTCACCCCTAATCCCGAAATTCGGGACCCTCAATCAAGGGAACACACTTTCCAATTTTTTAAAGTATATTCTCCCTTGAGGGAGATGCCCAAAGGGTAGAGGGTGAATTAATGCAATCTTAACTAAGTAACGAATATAAAAGCTTCCATGGTTCTTATCTGTGGAAGTTTTTGTATTTTTAGGCATTACTATAATTTGAATCATTAATTTATGGCAGGATTTAAGAAAAAGCTTTACAAAATAATTTTTGGAACTGATACTAAATTAGGCCGTTTATTCGATATTATTTTGCTTTGGGCTATATTGTTAAGTATTACCATTGTAATATTCGAAAGTTTAAAATCTTTAAGAACTGAGTATACCGCATTTTTTGTTTACTCCGAATGGGTTTTTACAATATTGTTTACCATTGAATATTTTACACGAATATGGGTATCTCCAAAGCCTTTTAAATACATTTTTAGTGCATTAGGTATTGTCGATTTATTATCAATTATACCGACTTATATTAGTCTCGCATTAACAGGAACACACTTCTTAATTGTTATTCGTGCAATAAGATTGTTAAGGGTATTTCGAATTTTGAAATTAAACTACTTAATGGGACAGGGAGAATTAATTTTACTAGCCTTAAAAGTAAGCTTTCGTAAAATAGGAGTATTTCTGTTCGCTATATTAAACATTGTTGTAATAATAGGTGCTATAATGTATGTTGTGGAAGGCGAAGCAAATGGTTTTGATAGTATTCCACGAAGTATTTATTGGGCCATAGTGACCATTACAACCGTTGGTTATGGCGATATTTCTCCGCAAACTCCTTTAGGACAATTTATTTCGTCGATAATAATGATTGTTGGTTATTCAATAATTGCTATTCCTACCGGAATTGTTTCGGCAGAAATTGCTAAGCAAAATTATAAAAAGGATAAACCAAAATGCAAAAATTGTGAAGTAGAAATAAATTCAAAAGATAAATTTTGTTCTAATTGTGGAATAAAGCAAGAATAGAATTTTTAATTCTTTATTATATACAAGAATATTTTTTTGTAAATTACACTTTTTGAGATTAAGATATTTAATTAACATTAAATCCAACTAACTATGAAAAAAGTACTAATATTTGCTGTAGTAGCATTATTTACTGCCGGAATTTTTGCAACATCATGTGATGAAGATAATCCTGTTTCTTGTGCTCAGAAATTAGTAAAAGTTTCTGAAGCAGCGTCAGCTTACAGCTCCAATCCATCATATGCTAACTGTATCGCGTATGAAAATGCACTTCAAGATTATATAAATTGTGATGGAATTGCTCAAGCTGACAAGACTGCATATCAGACTACATTGGATGCATTAGACTGTCAGCCATAATGTTATGCGAAGTCGAGCTTTATTTGACACAGAGTATTATTAATAACAACCACCACTTTTAATGGTGGTTGTTTACTTAGCCATTCGAACTATCCGAGGAGTAAACCTGGCAACTATTTCAACCAAATCTTTTTGATAATGCATAACTTTTTCAATATCCTTATAAACCCAGGGAGCTTCGTCGGTATTACCTCCAATAAGTGTAACTTTTTCCTTGGAGAGATGTTGTTGCATTTCCTTTTTTGAAATAGATTGTTTTGCAGCTTTTCGAGATAAAACACGGCCAGCACCATGTGCAGCGGAATTTATAGATTCAGGATTTCCTTTACCACAAACAATATAAGCAGGACTGGCCATCGAGCCCGGAATTATCCCCAAAACTCCGAGCGAAGCTGGTGTAGCACCCTTACGATGAACTATTAAATTGGCTTCATCTTCAAATTTTTCTTTCCATGCAAAGTTATGATGATTTTCAACTTTAATTATTGGTTTTTCTGCCAGGGCTTTTGAAAACCGATAATGAATTTGTTCATGATTTGCGGCTGAATAATCACCTGCCAGATTCATTGCCAACCAGTATTCTTGTCCTTCTTCGGTATCTAAATTAAGCCATGAAAGTTCTGTAAATCCTTTTGGCAATTGGCAAATGTCCTTTGCTATTCGTGTATAATGCCTGGCAATTTCGGCACCCATGCCACGTGAACCAGAGTGTGATAACATGGCAAAATACTTACCAACCGGTAATTTCCATTCGTTATTTGAATCAGTTATTTCCAGTTCTCCAATATCCACAAAATGATTACCGTGCCCCGATGTGCCAATTTGCTTATATGCTTTTGAATGCAATGAATTTAAAAACGGAATTTCTCTGAATTCTTGCCTTTCCAGTACTGAGTGATCCATTGGGATATTAAACCCGTCAGTGCCAAATCTGGTTTCATCTACAAGTATTTGCTTTAACCTGGCTTTATCTTTTTCAATAATATCTATTGAAATATCATAAATACTCATACACATCCTGCAACCTATATCCATTCCAACACCATAGGGAATAACTGCATTTTTAGTAGCTAAAACTCCACCTATAGGTAATCCATATCCCAGATGTGCATCTGCCATTAAAGCTCCCTTAACAGTAATAGGCAACCGCATTGCAGTATCCATTTGCTTTATTGAGCTTTCTTCGATTTCGGGCTTTCCGTAGATTTTATAAGGGAGTGGAGTAGGTCTTATATGTAATTCTTGCGTTTGTTGTGTGTATTTCGGGTTTAATGCTTTAACTAATCGGGAAAAATGTTCATGTTTTTTGTAACTATCCTGATTTTGAATTATATCTGCCAAAAGATATAAAACCTCCTTTTTAGTTGATTTTTGATAATATTTAGATATTATTGTTTTAGCCAAACTGATAGATACTTCGTTTGGAAACCCTAACCGGCGTAATTCCTTTCCACTTATTCGAAGTTTTTTCATTTTACCGGAATATCTTTTCCAAAGTTTAAAACTTTGGAAAAGGTTAATATAATTTGATTCTTACCAGCTTAATAATTTATATCAAAGTTACAAACGAAAGCTGTAAAAGGCAATAGAATATAAAAAGACTTCCGAAGTTTTTAAAACTTCGGAAGTCTAACTTACTATTGATAATATTTTAACCTATTTTTCTTCTAATTCCAATTTTTCAAGTTCCTCAAGTTTTTCTTCTAAATTTTTATTATTAAGTCGACTGTATGAATGATTTTTTAACGTATTTAATCAACTATGCAATACAGTTTTTTTAAAAGTTTTTCACCACGATTTTTAAATCCGGGAGTACTGTCCTCAAATTGATTTTCGATAATAGCAATTAATTCAGGAGCTATAGCTGGTTCAATTTCAATATAATTATATATGATTTGCATGGAAAACATCTTCACTGCTGTCGGATATACAGGATCTTCGAGCCAGGTAAAGCATCTGTCAATTAGAATTCCCAAATGATTTTCATCTAATTCTTGTAAATCTCGTGTAGAAATAATTTTTGATAAATGTCGTTTCTGATTATCATATTTTGATTTAGGTAAGAAATCTATAATGTCGTTAATATATGGATCGATCATTTCAGGATATTTTAACCAAACAGTTTCTATAACCCAGGCTGCACGACCCGAAACGTATTCCTCGTTAGTTAAAATCAATTCAAACATTTCACGGAAAAGTTTTTTATCCCTGTCAATTACCGATGCAATATAATCTGTATTTCGCTTTGAAAGTTCTGCTACTAATTGATCTCTAAAGTTCATATAATTCACTTATGCTTTGTTCCGGTTATAAAAATACAAAACTATTAAGTAAACATTATTTATTCTGTACGTGTTTATAAATAAAAAAGAACATGATTTTATCAATATGAATGCTGCATGAATTATTTACTTAACCCGGTAATTTATTTGAGTATTTCCTAAAAGCCCTGATTCACTGACTCCGTTAATATGGCAACGAAACCTAGCTTTTTTATCACCATTATAAAATGTAATTTTTCCTTGGCCCTGATTATCCAATATCAAATTTGGATTCCAATATAAGGTCGACCGAAAGTCAATGTCGTTAGCCTGATTTTGTGTATGAGCAGAATAATCGGGTGAATAAAACTCCCTCACAACCTTAAATCCTTTTATTACGGATAAATTGTTATTCTTTGGGGTTTCTCTTACAATGGGTGCTGAATTTCTCCCATCTTTCAGGGTTATTTCAACTATCCCAGAAGCGCCGGTACTGTATATTAATGCAGCTCCAGGATTTGTTATAACTTTAATTTCTTTAATATCAGATATGCTAATCCAACTTATTGCATCTACCTTATCTCCTTTAGGAATACCGTCAACAACAAATAGAACTCCTTGTTCAAATTCCGGGACTATTGAATTATAACCTCTATATTTTATAATACCCAAAGGTGATAACTGAAATCCCGGGGCAATAGTTCTGAGTAGTTGAAGCATTCCACCATCAAAACTTTCATTACTACTTTGAAAATTAAATGTTTTTATCTCTTCACTTTCTTTTTTATTTATTTTATACATTCTTTCTCTTACATCTTCTTCATCATCAAGGGGACCCAGTTTTTTTCCCGTAACAACTACTTCATCAATGAATTCGGTTGAATTATCAAAATTCGTATATTTATTTTTCACAAATTCTTCAGTAAGAAAATTCATTTTTTCAGCCATATTATATACTGATATTTTTTCTTCCTTTAATTTAAAACCTGAAATTATTTTCGAATCTATTATTATAGTTAATTGTGCTTCCTTTTTGTTAGGAATAGTAGCACTAATTGATAAATCTTGATTATCTGCTACTAATAAATAATCTTCAATTGGTATTAAAAAAGCACCCTGATCATTTGTTTCTGTACTAATTATTTGCCATGTGCGTGTATTTATTATTTGTACTGTTGCATTTTTCGCAGGTTTCTTTTTCCTGGTATAAACATGCCCCTTTATACCCGGAGTATTTTCAGGGGATAGAATTAATTTTGAATACTCTTCAATCAACTCAATTTTTCTCCATCCGTGTGTCATCAACAGAATATTTAGTGCACTGTCAGCTTCCTGGGTGTCTTGCAAATAATAGGATGAATTTCTAACTTTTCCTTTTAATTTTGAATCTAAAAGTAAGTAAGAAGACATATTCGTTTGATTATTCAACATTCTATTTTCCTCTGTTACCGACAATGAAAGGTTTGCAGAAGCAGGATTACCTTCAAAATCGAAAGCCTTTATCATCATATCTACCTTTTCTCGTGGATCATAAGAATCTTTATCTGTTTCAATTGATAATTGCAATTTTTTATATTTATTTAAGAATACCAAACGTTCTGCAACAGGTACGTTATTTTCCGATAATAATGTGAGAGTAGCTATTCCAACCGGATATGTAGATGTTAAAAAGGAAAATAATTTTTCTTCGTTCAGCACAGATTCAAAAATATTTTTTTGTTTAAAACCATCAAATAAAGATAATTTTACTTTTTTCCCTTTCATATCAGGAGTCATGCTAATTCTTAAAGCAATAATCGAATTGTCAGTTTGTTCTACAGACAGAACATATCCACTTTCAAGTGGTTTTGGTAAATTATATAACGAATCACCATCTACTGGATCATTTATTTTAAAATAATATGAATCTTTAGTCTTTGGAATAAAAGCAAATACTCCCATTCCTTCGTGATTGGTTTTAATTTCCTGAAGTTGATCCCCGTTTTGATTTACAAGAACTCCTTTTATATTTAGCGGAGATCCATAATTATCAACGGCTTTAAAGGCAACTTTATTTAACAAGCCTTGTACCAGAAAACCTCCTTCCGGATAAAAATTTATATGAAATTCTCTTTTTCCACAAGGAACATTTATTTTAATTTCTTTTGTGTCATTTAGATAATTGGCTTTTAAACAAAGCGTTACATCTTTATTTTTTAGTGATAATGGAATATTCCATTTGAATTCAAATTTGCCCAAAGAATCTGTTTTTTCAGTTTTTGAATACATTTTTTTACCTGATGATTCAATCCTACAATGAACTTTCATATCCTTGATTGGGAAATCAGCGCTATATACACAGTATACTTCTCCGGCTAAAACTGATTCAGATAGCTTTGATAATTCAGGTTTGTATATGATTTTCCATAAGTCAATAGGAGTAGGATCGATAACTAATTCTGAACAATACCAAAATGAGGGTGAAAGATTTTCTAGATTTTCAGTATATGCCACTATTTTTAGGATATCTTTCTTTAAAGTATCTGGAATATGATATTCTCCATTAGCAAATCCATTTATAATTGGAAGTTTCGTTGAAAATATACATTCTCCTTTGCTATCAATAATGTTCAGATATAGAATATTACTTTTACTCACAGGAATATGGGTTTCCTCATCAAGAATATATGCCTTAAACCAAATATCTTCACCAGGTGTATAAATTGATTTGTCTGTATGGATATAGATGTTTTCAAATATTTCATCAATAACTTGAATTTGAGCAAATATTTTTGATAATTTAGAATTAAATAATAAAAGAGTTGTACAGACAACAATTAAAAATGATTTTCCTGAAACTTGCTTAATATTCATTACTGTTTTTAAATTTATAAGATTAACAATTTAAAATTACAAAAAAAAAAAATTCAAATAACATTTAAATATCAAATTAGAATCACAAAATTTTAAACTTTATTATAGATCAACTTGTTTAAATGTAAAAAAAGATGAAATTAATAAACTTAACATTAAGCATTCTTGTTTTGATTTTATTAAACCACGAATTAAGTGCACAAAACAATAAATCTATGGAACTTGCAACATTTGGAACAGGATGTTTCTGGTGTACAGAAGCAATTTTCGAACAATTAAAAGGAGTAGAATCTGCAATATCCGGCTATTCCGGGGGAAAAGTAAAAAATCCTACTTATAAGGAAATATGTACAGGAGAAACAGGTCATGCAGAAGTTATACAAATTACTTTCGATCCGGAAATAATTACTTATAAAGAGTTACTTGAAGTTTTTTGGCAAACACACGATCCAACTACATTAAACAGGCAGGGAGTTGATGTTGGAACACAATACCGTTCTGTAATCTTTTATCATAATAATGAGCAAAAAGAACTGGCCGAAGGCTACAAAAAGAAACTGGATGAAGCTGAAGTATATAATAACCCAATAGTCACTGAAATAACTAATTATAATACTTTATATAAAGCTGAAGATTATCACCAGAATTATTATGACAATAATAAATTGCAATCGTATTGTTCGTTTGTAATTACACCTAAAATTGAAAAATTCAGGAAGGTTTTTAAGAATAAACTAAAATAGATGATAACTATACTGATACAGGATACAAGGTACTGAAAACAGTTTGTAAGCTTACCATAAACCGTACACCATATACCGCTACTTACCTTGAGCAGCAGTCCAAGCAGTGGAAAAAGCTATTTGTAAATTATATCCTCCTGTTGGGGCATCTAAATCGAGTATTTCGCCTGCAAAATATAAGCCTCTTATAATTTTGGACTCCATGGTTTTTTGATTTACTTCATTTGTATCAACACCACCAACGGTAATAATGGCTTCTTTGAATGGCCTATGATCTGTTACTTTAAAATTAAAATTTTTAAGCCATTTCCTTAGTTCTTTTCTTTCGTTAGATGTAATCTGATGTCCAAATTTATCTGAGTTAATTTTAGTTTCCTGAATACAGACAGGAATCAAAGCTTTAGGCAATAATCCATTTAGCATTTTTCTGAATGGTTCATTTCCTTTTTCGTTGAAGTCGCGTAAAAGCCTGTTATCAAGTTTTTTATCATCTAAGGCAGATTTCAGGTCTATGCTAAAAACAATCTCCTTATTTTTTTTTAGTGCCGGAACAATTAACCTGCTTAATGAAAGCACAATGGGTCCGGTAATTCCAAAATCGGTAAAACTCATTTCTCCAAAATCTTCACCAGCTTTTTTACCATTAATCCAAACAGTACCTTTTACATTTCTTAATTCTAATCCACTTAAGTGTTTGGCTTTTGTTCCTTCTGTTTCAAGAGGCACTAATGAGGGCCATACCGGATTTATTTTATGTCCCACCGATTTTGCCAATTCGTAACCATCACCGGTTGAACCGGTGGCAGGATAGGAGACTCCGCCCGTTGCAATAATTACTTTATTTGCTAAAAATGAGGTGACTTCTTTTTTACCCTTTTCTTCGAATACACCTTTAACACCAACCACACAATCATCTTCGCTTATTAAGCTATTAACTCTAAAATTAGTTTTTATTGTTACACCTTTATTTTTACACCAGCTTGTCATTGATTTTACTAACTCGACAGCTTTACCACCCTCAGGGAAAACCCGGCCACCACGCTCAATAACAGTTTTTACTCCAATATTATTAAAGAAATAAATCAATTCATCCGAAAAGAAATTTGAAAACGATGAACGCAAAAATCTACCATTGGGTTGTACCTGTCTGATAAATTCATCTAATGGTGCTGTATTAGTAATATTACATCGACCTTTACCCGTTATGCCTAATTTCCTGCCCGGACGATTCATCCGTTCTAAAACAAGCACTTTAGCACCCAATTCAGCCGATTGACCCGCCGCCATTAAACCCGCTGCTCCGCCACCAACAATAATCGTATCGTATTTTTGCATTGATTATCGGTATATTTTATTTAATTTGCTAAAGATAAATACAATCAGCAAGCTAATAGAATTATTCTATTAATATTTTTACATGAATATCATTGATATATATACCGACGGAAGCTGCAATCCACAATATAAAATAGGAGGGTGGGCAGCTTTAATTTTTAGTGACGACAAAAAAGTTGTTTTGCAAGGTAATGAAACAGAAACAACACACAATAGAATGGAATTAACCGCTGTAATAAAATCAATTGAATATGTATTAAAAGAAATTAAGGAACTTGAATTAATAAAGATTTACACAGATAGTCAGTATGTTGAGAGGATTCCTTTCAGAGCAGATAAATTAGTTTCTAAAGATTTTTTAACTAAAAAGGGAAAATCAATTCAAAATATTGATTTGATTCAACAGTTGATAACATTAATTGAAACTACTGAAATTGAATTTATTAAAGTTAAAGCACATCAGAAAGCTTCAGATATGCCTAATTATAACCGCGACGTGGATAAGCTTTCCAGAAAACTTGTACGTCGGCAAATAAACAAAAAATAGCAATTCGTTTTTATATTAAAAAACCACTATGAATTTTCAATCCCTAGTGGTTTAGTTATGTTGTCAGTAATAGTACTATTTTCTAGTTCCATCCCAATTACCATTAGTTGGTTCTTTAGTACAATAGCCCCATTTCATTGTTATCTTTGAAAAATCTTCATTAAATTTAATAATAAGACTACCCCAATGATTTCTATCATAAGTATTCTCGGAACAAGTTTCACGAGCACCATTTTCAATCCATTTTCCTTCAATTGTATGTTCATCAATTAATTTACCGAGAATTTCACCGCCATCACTTTCGTACCAGCCGGCAATTATTTTACCATATTTATAAATGTATAAATTACCACGCGTTGTACTCCATTTTCCAACAACATTGTCATTACTTTGATTAGTCTGTGGAAATACTATAATTTCAACTCGTCTATTTTTTTCACGACCATTTTCTGTATTATTATCAGCTATGGGATTTGTTTCTCCATACGCATTTGTTTTTAACAGGGTGGTATCAATTTGGCAACTATCAGAAAAAAATATTTTTATAGATTGTGCTCTTTTTTCGGAAAGAAGTAAATTACTTTCAGAAGAGCCAATATTGTCTGTATAACCTTCAATTATTGTTAAACCGCCTATTTCTTTAACTTTTTCTCCAATCTTATACAATGCTGATTTATCTTCTCCTAAAGTTGATTCTCCTGATTTAAATAAAACAGCGCTATTCAATTGAAAATTAATACTTGAACCAATAGCCCCAATTGCATCAATATCTGCCCCGGGCCATCGTCCATCTTTTTTTGCTTTTATGTCAATTATCTTAACATATCTAAAAACATCTGTTTTTTTAACATATTTAGAGATATCTATTTGGGAAATTCCTCCCCCGGTTCTTCCAACGGATATCCATTTAATACCATCTTTAGATATATAAACATCGACAGGTTCAATGGCAGGACCTATTTCAAAAATAAACAAATCCGGACCGTTAATATCATATAGAATATTGTCAGTAAATTTTACTATTAACACCCCACCAAATCCTAAAGAAGTAGCTTCAGCTATTGTTTCATAATTCCCTGAATAATCCGGCACTTTAAGTGAAAGATTAGGATCTCCATACCCTTTTATTGGAGCAGGCTGCCCTTTTGTAAATTCAACAACTTCATCTGCAAATGAAATATCCCCAAATGGAAAAAATATTCGTCCCCCATGCCCATCGGAATATGTTCTTCCAATCTGTCCAAAAATGTTTGATATACCAACTAGAATAACAATTAATAAAAGTGTGATTTTTTTCATAATAATTTTTCCTTGTTTAAGTTAATAATATATCTCTAATCAGTTAATATTTAACTTTTTTGTAATTTATAATATTTTGATGTCTTGACTAATATAATAATTCCTAAAACAAATGACGATATAACTACCGATACAACACAAAATACACAAATCATCATAGGTATAGTACTTAATGAACTACCTAATAAGTCACCAATAATAAATGCAAGCATAGGAATACCGCTTATTGGATTAAACTTAATTAGTGCCCAAATTCCTACAAAATAGTTCCATTTAAAATTTTTCGTAGTTAGAGCCATGTAGGCAGGAATAATAGTTATTACACCAATTATCATTGTATAAAAATTTGTGGTAATAAAAACTAAAAGAAAAACCTCCATTAATCCGGTGATAATAAAAAATTTGTCAAGTCGGTAAAGTGTTTTTAAATTCTTGTTAATCGTATCCATGTTGTTTTTTTTAAATTTAGTTAAAAAATAATGTATATAAATTCAGTAAAATCTTTATTGAATTTCATGATAATTTCTCATATTCATTTAATAACCTTGATTTCAACCCTTCTATTAAGAGCTTTTCCTGATTCTGTTTTATTATTTGCAACAGGGTTTGATTCTCCTAATCCAGATGCATTTAAATTTGATATATTAACACCTTTAGATTTTAGCCAATTTATTATCGATTGAGCCCTTCTTAATGATAAGTCTTCATTAAGTTTATTATCTCCATCGCTATCGGTATGCCCAATAATTTCAATTTTAAGTTTCGGGTTACTTCTTAAAAAACTTGCTAACTCATTTAAGGTTTCTTCTGATTCACTTTTAGGAATGTCATTGCTTGAATCAAAACGAATACCATATATATTAACAAAACCCTTTTCATTAATTTCTTTGCTCAAATAATCTTCCGATTCTAGCGTTTTTTTCATAACAGTTTTAACTCCATCTTGAATCTGGCTAGTTACATCTCTCTCTCCGCTAAAAGATTGTGAAGCACTATTCCACTTAAGCCTTGCCACATATTGCGTCCCGTTTGCAGAAACTAATAAGTCATTATTTGCTTCAAGTTTCCATGTATGGGGTAGGTTAGACCATGTAGGATGAGATATCCCATCAGTTGTGAATGTTGTTGTTCCAAGAGTTCTTCCATTGTCAATCCAGATAAATGTTGTGCTAACTAAAAAGTTTTCCGGGGATTCTTCTACTTCTTTCATAACAGTTTTAACTCCATCTTGAATCTGGCTGGTTACATCTCTTTCTCCGCTAAAAGATTGTGAAGTACTATTCCACTTAAGCCTTGCCACATATTGCGTCCCATTTGCGGAAACTAATAAGTCATTATTTGCTTCAAGTTTCCATGTATGGGGTAGGTTAGACCATGTAGGATGAGATATCCCATCAGTTGTGAATGTTGTTGTTCCAAGAGTTTTTCCATTGTCAGTCCAAATAAATGTAGTATTGACTAGAAAGTTTTCTATGGATTCCTGAGCATATCCTTTACCACCTATTATAAAGAAAAGTGATATTGTAAATAATAAAATAACTTTTTTCATAGTTTTATTCCTTTAATTTTAGGTTCAATATAAGACTTTGTATTTATTTCAGAAAAAACAGAACCTATTTATATCTTTCTCTGAATTTTTTATAGCATCTGTCATTTTACTGCAAATGCCCTGCAACTATTTATATACTTACAATTTGCACATACAACTATTTAATTCGCTTGCATATATCTGCACAATTGATTTTTCCAATATTGTAGTAAGTTAGTGAAAAAAAATTGAACTTGTGAAATGTTTCACAGCACAAGGTTAAACAAAAAATTGAGATTCAAAACTTTTGAATCATAAGTCTTTCATTTAATTTTTAATAAAAGAATATCCAATAACTTATTAAAAAATAATTTGAAATTCCAAGTATTTTATGTAGTTCATTGTAATTTGATTACAAACCAGGTAAACAATCACATCCTAAGTAACAATTCATAAGCAAAACGTATTTTAAGGTATTGATGTGCAATCAGAATTTGATATTTACGTAGATTATTGATAAGTTTATGCTTTGAAAATCATAAATTAATTAATCCTAAAATACAATTTAAAAACTACAATCATGAAGTACAAATTATTATCTAACACTGATTTAAAAGCAATTGATGCTTTACTTGAGTTTCACGGAGGAACCAAGCATATTGATTCAACCATTGCCAAAATGCGCAATTACGAAACAAGAAAAAATATTCTTGTAAATAAAGGTTATGGCGAAATGCTTGAAGATGCAGAGAAACTGGTTAAAATGATTCCAAAAGTTTCTGATTATGAAAAGAAAATTGGTGTTACTTATGATCCAAATAAGGGAATTGCTACTAGCCAGGTTTCAGGATTTCAAGGTGCCAAAGTAACACATCAGTGCATGAAAAGAATGGCTAAAACATCTATTAATGATGAGCCAAGTTTCGTTCCTGCCGAAATGATTTCGGTTGTTGCTTTAACAGATCATTATGTGTATAGTGGTGATTTAATGGCAACATTAGCTATGACTGAGAATATAATGCAAACTTCTAAATTTTGTAGCACAAACTTAATTGGTATTCCTCATCCAGAAACCAGATTTGTTGAACTTGAAAAAGTTACAGGTGAGAAATTCGACAGAGCATCTCTTGGAGATGGCCTTTCAAGCCTTATTCTTAAAAATCAGGGTACTCCGTTTGGAAATTTTGGAGGAATTGAAGTAGCAAATAATAACCATGTATTTTATCTTGATGGTATTGCCCGGACTGCGAAAGAAAACGGAGCAGATTTTTTCTTAAATCCAAGTTGGAGTACTATTATAGCAGCATGTTATTTCGGTAGAAATATTCCAAATCTTAATTTTAAAGTTTCGATGCTTCTTGCTACTCAAAATTTAATGCAATTCAGGATGTTATTGAATATTATTAGTGAATATATCCGTGATGATAATACTTCGCCAATTTATGAAATAAACATTGGAAACGGTACTACTGCCGAAACATTTATTCAATGTGCAAAAGAGCTTGATGAAAGTGGAATAAAAGGTATTAGCCTTGCAGCTCATATTTATATTAATCCTGATTTAGGTATGCCAAATTTCAACTGGACAAATCATGCTTATAAAGTTTTGGAAAGCGGTACCAACATGACTTATAAATATGAAAGTGATGGAACTGCACGTGAGATGGACACTATGGGAGCATATTTTCTTTCTGACGAAGAAAGAGTTGCAGCAGCTGAACAAATTGGTGATGTAATATTTTATAAAGCACTCCAGGCATCAAGAGATGGTATAGAAATGATGAAAAAAGGTATTAAACCTGTTTTTGGTAAAACTTCATATTAATTTTTAATTGGAGTTGCCTCATAAGTATTTTTAACCGCTAAGTATGCGCAAAGAACGCAAAGTTTAAATTTAGGGAAATACTTTGCGATCATTGCGAATCCCGATAATTATCGGGACATTGCGCTCTTTGCGGTTAATAAATTCTTGTCATTTGAGACATCTTCTATTTTTAAAAACTAGAGACTATGAATAAGAATTGGTATTCCAGATATTCTGATAATATTAAAGATTATGAAGGTTATCCTATTGGCAAAACACTGAAATATCTTGCCGATCCCGAAATAATATCTTTAGCCGGAGGTTTACCTTCACCCGATATATTCCAGAAATCAGAATTTAGAATTGCTTCCGAGAAATACTTAAATAGCGATATTGATAAAATTATGCAATACTCCGCTATACCCGGCGAACCAGCATTAATAAAAGCAATTATTAATTATTTAAAGCGGGACAATATAAACGTAAATGTCGAAAACATTCTTATAACTACGTCAGGACAACATAGTTTAGATATAGTTGGAAGGCTTTTTCTTAACCCGGATGATATTGTTTTAGTAGACAGGCCAACCTTTGCAGGGGCAATAGTTGCCTTTCAAATGCAAAATCCAAAATTTGTTGGTATTGATATTCAAGGAGATGGTTCTGATATTGATGGATTCAGACAAAAAATTGTAGAATTACAAAAAACAGGGCAAAAACCAAAGTTTATATATGTTGTACCTGATTTCCAGAATCCCACAGGAATTACAATGTCTTTTGAGAAAAGGGAAGCGCTTCTGGATTTAAGTTATGAATATGATATTCCTATTATTGAAGATAGTCCGTATAGAGATTTAAGATATTCCGGAGAAACAATTCCTTCTATATTCAGTCTCGACCAAAAACGTGGTGGCGAAAATGTTATTGGATTATACACATTCTCAAAAATATTTTGTCCCGGTATGCGTGTTGGTTTTAATATCGGAAACAAAGAAGTAATCGAGAAAATGACTTACATTAAAGAAGGAAATATTTTAAATACCCCTAAATATAACCAGGATCTTTGTACTGCTTTTCTTGAAGATATGAATTATGATAATCATATTAAAAAATCTATTAAATATTACAGAGAAAAACTTACTGGTTTTCTAAATACCCTTAAAGAATATTTCCCTGAAGATACCGGTATAACATGGACTAAACCCGAAGGTGGTTTGTTTTTATGGTTAACATTGCCCGATAAGATTGATACTGATAAATTATTTTTTGAAGCCATAAAATATAAAGTTGCATTTGTGCCCGGAAGTCAGTTTTTTGGTGAAAATCATGCAAGAAATAATATGCGATTAAATTTCTCTTTTTGTTCACAGGAACAACTTACAGAAGCTATTAAACGACTTGCCAAATGTATAAAAGATCAATTATAAATTATTAATAAAATGGAACCAATAAAATTCTATTCAACTAATTTAATTGCTGATGAAGTAACTTTTAGTGAAGCTTTGCTAAAAGGAATAGCTCCGGATAAAGGGCTATATATGCCGAAAGAAATACCTGTATTTACAAAAGAAGAAATTAGCAGTTTCTCGCAAAAAGAGTACTACGAAATAGCATTCGAAGTAGCCCGGAAATTTCTTGTGGGGCAAATAAATGATAATGAATTATTAGCATTGGTCAAAGATGCTTATAATTATCCCGTTCCATTGGAAAAAGTCGTTGAAAACAAATACGTAATGCGACTTGATCAGGGTCCGACTGCATCATTTAAAGATTTTGCAGCAAGAATGATGGGCCGACTCATGCAATATTACATTAAAAAGAAAAAAAGAAAACTTTTAATTCTTACAGCAACATCAGGCGATACAGGAAGTGCAATAGCAAATGCTTTTTATGATCTCGATAATATAAAGGTTTTGGTGTTATTTCCTGATAATGAAGTTACCGATCGTCAACGTAAGCAGATGACAACCTTAGGTAAAAACATTCAAATAATTTCGATAAAGGGAAAATTTGACGATTGCCAGGCGTTGGTTAAAGAAGCATTTGCAGATTCTGATTTGGATTATCTTGATCTTTCTTCGGCTAATTCAATTAATATAGGGAGGTTAATTCCGCAAATTGTATATTACTTTTATTCTTTTTCAAGATTAAGAAAAGAAAATGATGATGTAATTTTTTCTGTTCCATCAGGTAATTTTGGTGATATGATGGGTGGGGTTTTTGCTAAGCACATGGGATTACCCATTAAAAAGTTTATAATATCAGTAAACGAAAATGATGAGTTCACAAGCTTTTTAAATACCGGCAATTATAGTAAAATAGAGCCTTCAAAAAACTGTCTGTCAAGTGCAATGAACGTTGGTCATCCAAGCAATTTGTCGCGTTTAGTTGCTTTATATGATGGCATTATGAACGAAAAAGGAGAGATATCTCAGGTTCCTGATATGGTAAAAATGCGTAATGACATTTATTCTATAAGTATTTCTGATAAGGAAACTAAGGAAACGATTAAAGAATCCTATGATAGTCATAAATTGCTTCTGGAACCGCATGGATCAGTAGGATGGAAAGGGTTAATGGAATATTGCAAAGAATATAATGTAGATAAAGATCAATTGTGTATTTCTTTGGAAACAGCTCATCCGGCAAAATTTCCTGCTCAAATAGTTGAGATCCTTAAATTTGATCCCGAATTACCGGCAAGCCTGGAAGGTCTGGAAACAAAAGAAGAATTTTTTGATAATCTCGACAACAATTATTCAGATTTTAAAGATTATTTGATAAACAACTACAAATAATAATTGTTAGTTAGTTAGAATCAAATTTCAAATAACAAATTTCAAAACAAATGAAACACATAATAATACTTGGTGATGGAATGGCAGATTATCCAATTAAAGAGTTTGGAAATAAAACTCCATTAATGGCTGCAAACACTCCATACATTGACAAACTTTGTAAAAAGGGCAGATGCGGGAAATTAATTACTGTTCCCAAAGATATGCCTCCCGGAAGTGAAATTGCAAACATGGCTGTTTTAGGATACGATGTTAAAAAAGTTTACCAGGGAAGGGGTGTGCTCGAAGCTGCCAGCATGGGAATTGAATTAGATGATAATGACATGGCAATGAGATGTAATCTTATTTGTATTGAAGATGAAAAAATTAAGAATCACTCGGCCGGGCATATTAGTAACGAAGAAGCTCATGAGTTAATGAAAACTCTCCGGGAAAAATTAGAAACAGATGAAATTAAATTTTATCCGGGAGTAAGTTATCGTCATCTTTTAGTAATTAAGAATGGGAAAACGAACATTGATTGTACACCTCCACATGATGTTCCGGGAACTCCTTTCAGAGATGTTTTAATTAAGGCTCAAGATAGTGATGATACAACAGCTGATCTTTTAAATAACTTAATTTTAAGATCACAGGAAATTTTGAATGATCATCCAGTTAATAAGAAAAGAGTTTCTGAAGGAAAAGATCCTGCTAATTCTATTTGGCCGTGGTCGCCAGGTAATAAACCTGATATGGATACTTTGCAAAAATTATACGGGATTTCCGGTGCAATGATTTCGGCTGTTGATTTATTATATGGAATAGGGAAATATGCTGGGATGAAAGCAGTTAAAGTTGAAGGCTCAACTGGTTTGTACGATACTAATTATGAAGGTAAAGCAAAGGCTGCAGTTGATGTATTAAAAGAAGTTGATTTAGTTTATCTGCATATTGAGGCAAGCGATGAAGCTGGTCATGAAGGAGATTACGAATTAAAGAAAAAAACCATTGAATATCTTGATCAAAGAGTTGTAAAATATATTATGGAAGAAACGGATAAAATGGAAGAAGATGTAGCAATTGCTTTAATACCAGATCATCCTACGCCTTGTGAGTTAAAAACTCATACTCACGATCCTGTTCCATTTATAATTTATCATCCTGGCGAGCTGCCTGACAACGTTGTTAGCTATGATGAAGAAACAACTAAAAATGGCTTTTATGGATTGCTAAAAGGCGATGAATTTATAAAAGCATTATTGAGAAAATAAAATGTAAAAATATAACTCATTTAAAAACAAATCCCGGATTTCTCCGGGATTTATTTTTTAAGTTACTTCCATGCCAGATTTTTTATGTCTGGGTTTTCGATGATGTTTTGCTTCTGCACGTTTAGCCTTTCTCTCGGCTCTTCTTTCTTTTAACTTTTTTAACGGTGATTTCTTTTTTTTACCGTCGTTGATTGTTTTTTCGTGTGACATAAGCTAACCTTTTGAATTAAACATTAATACTCTAAGTTCTATCCTGAAAACTAAAATTATATATCTATAAAGTTATGAAATATCAAAACTCTTGTCAAGTTTTTATTCAATTAAATACTTGACAGTATAAAATAGGATGCAGCAAACAAACAATGATTGAAAAAGGTACTCTTAACAAACATTCACAAATCGTTAACAGGTATTAACGTTTTAAATGGCTAATATTCACTAATATTGACTAATTAGTGTTTGTCCATATAATCATCGGATGACTATTTAAATAAAAAGCCGACTTTATAGACATACTCTAATTATTAGATTATTACTCATTAACAAATTAGCCTTATGAAATCAACTTTAAATGTATTATTAGTAGCAACAATGTTCATTTTAGGAACATCAAATATTATAGTTGCTAAACAAAACCAGGAAGAAAAAGCTAACACATTAGATTCAGTTGAAGTTATTAAAGAATTCAAAAATTTCTACAAATCAGGAAATTATTATTTTGGAGGACAACCAACTTTGGAAGCCATTAACTGGCTTAAATCGGAAGGAGTGAAGCTGTTTATTAATCTCCGAACTGATAGCGAAAATGAAAAGTTTACTAAAACAGCTTTTAACGAAGGAAATTTACTGAATAACATAGGAATACAGTACATTTCAATTCCTGTAAGTTATCCCGATTCATATAATCCCGAAACGCTACAAACATTGACCGGGGCTTTAACAAATCATGAAGGTAAAGTCTTTATTCATTGTGCGAGTGGGGGAAGAGTTAAATATTTTTTTATGGCTTATTTAGTCCAATCAAAAGGATATTCGCTAAATGATGCAATTTCTTTCGGTAAACAAATGAAATACTCATTCCTGCTTGAGAACATATTGGGAAAAGAAATTAACCTGTCTTTTAACGAATAAAATAATTGATATCCCTGAATATCTAAATTAGTAAGGACATAATACACATGAAGCCTAACAGGTTTTGAAAACCTGTTAGACCTTTTATTACGATTTGTTTAAAATCCCTGAATATCCAAATTTGTAAGTCCAACTTCCTTTGCCCAGTTTATCGCATCTGCATATTCTTTTCCTGTTAAACTCCGGGCTATACTTGAATACTGACAGGCATTATATTCCGGCCTGTATTGAACCATAATATTAAGATAAGTATCCTTTGGTAAATTATTTGCAATCCAATGAATAACTTCCTTAGTACCACTAACATTATTTGGCATAACTAAATGCCGTATCATTAACCCTCTATACATAATACCATCCTCGGCTGGTTTTGCTACACCAACTTGTCGATGCATTTCTAATAGGGCCGCTTTTGTATATTCAGGATATTTATATGCTTCAGCAGAATATTTTGCAGCCATCTCACTATGAAAATATTTAAAATCCGGCAAGTAAATATCAACTACTCCGTCGAGTATCTGAAGTATTTCTTTACACTCCCAACCACAAGTATTATATACTAATGGAAGCATCAAGCCTTTTCCGGCAGCTATATCCAGAGCTTTTAAGATATGTGGAATATAATGTGTTGGTGTTACCACATTTATATTATGGCATCCTATTTCCTGAAGTCGCAGCATCATTCCTGCTAATTCTTCAATACTGCTTTTACGGCCATCTCCTCCAATACTGATTTCCCAGTTGATACAAAACACACATCGTAATCCGCAATTAGTGAAAAAGATTGTTCCGGAACCATTTGTGCCCACCAAAGGTCTTTCTTCTCCAAAATGGGGGTTGTAGGATGAAATTTCCAGTTCTATAGTAGCTTTACAAATCCCTGTTTCACCTATTATCCTGTTTTTAAGACAGTTTCTTGGACAAAGCTGGCAACGCTCTAACATAGACCAAAGTTCATTAGCGCGTTTTTTTAATTCACCATTACGGTGTAATTTTAAATAAGTGGGTTCAAACTTATCAGGCATAGCAATTTGATTTTGTTGCTTTTTTTATCGTTACATCAGGTTACGTTAGGTTAATTTCCTTTCCTTTTCATTCTTTTCCTTTCCTTTTCTTTTGTTACCAACACATAACCGCTATCACTTTTGTGAATGTCAACCAAAAGATTTCTTTTGTCAACATAAACAATAGTTGAACAAGGAAAATACTCATAAACTTGCTTAACTCTATAGAGTGTTTCTAAATCTAATTTCTTATTTAATCCATTATCGCGAACTGCTAATGGATAAAATTTTTCGAATCTAATTTTATTATCATAAAACCGACTCTCAATATCAAATACCTCATTTTCTTTATGTCTGTTATTTCTAATATATTCTAAAATTATTACAAATTCATTTCTGACAGTATCTGGAACCATCCTATATGTTCCAACATGATATATACCTTTTCTATATCCTGATTTCATATTAATACTTGTGTCCGGAATAGTATCAAATTTGCTATGATTACTTATTTGGATAAATCTGCTATCATCCATAAACCAAAGAGAGCTTACAACGTGAGGCTTCTTTAATTCGTCTTGAATATGTTCTATTTTTCCTTTTAAATTTATAATAGAATCTTCAGGAATTTCGTATGTGAATGTATAAAT
The DNA here is from genome assembly GCA_030611105.1 of Bacteroidales bacterium. Taxonomy (GTDB): domain Bacteria; phylum Bacteroidota; class Bacteroidia; order Bacteroidales; family UBA12077; genus UBA12077. The sequence goes on along the minus strand of JAUWQL010000021.1, from coordinate 7,461 downwards.
TCCGTTAATAAAAGTATTAGGTGTAGAGTCATTGCCATGATACATTCTGGAAATCGATTCAAAATCATTGATCATAGTATGTTTGTTACAGCCCAGTGAAACAATGAAAACTAATAATAATATTTTAGTATTCAATCGTTGGATTATATTCAAAAACAGCTCCATAATAAAATCTTTTTTTGTTATATGTTGGATGATATGCCATTCTTCCAAAATAATGTAACAAATTTTGTAAACTAAGTCTTGGGTAATCAGCCATTATTAAAGAAATTCCATAATTCATTTGGTGATCATCTTTATACACAGCTCTTAAATTCCATTCTCCACGGTTTAAAAGAGATTGTTGAAGATTATAGTCTACTTGTTTATAACCCAATAATGTAGCTAACTCATAAGCACCCTCTTTAAATCCTGTAAAACGGTTAAATGAAAGTTGACTACGATAATGTTTTGAATCGTATTGTATCAATAAGCCTCCTGTCCAATATCGGTCAAAATCATCACCAAAAATATTTGTGAAAGGTATAGCTCCATCATTGGTATAGGTTAACTGAATACAGTTAAAATGAGCATTTATATAACCATTTCTTTGAAAATAAGAATATTTACTTTTTGGCTCAATTTGTTTAAAAATATCAGTAAATATAAACCTCGTACCAATTACAGCACCCCATTTATGAGGAAATATGGTTGCGTTTGTAAAAGCAATAGTACTATGATTTAATGGTTTGTTAGAATTTGGTGAATCCCATCCATATAACGCACCAACACTAATAATTAAGTCATAATTCATTTTACCATGTTTAGGGGAACGATTATCATTACGAACACCTAAACCGTGACGATAAATATCTGTAGAAAGATTTACGGGAATTAAAAACCTGTCTGAATTAAAAGGATTCGCAATAGTTCCCACATCAACACATAAGCGATACTGAAATTTAGTATCGCAATAACTATCTTTTCCATACAAATTAGACTTAAGCTTTTTATGACCTAAATGCATATTTAGTCTTACTGAAACACCACTATTGTTTAAGTACTTATCTAATTGGGCTTGTGAACTGTCATAAAAAAATACTAAAATTAGTAAATAAACTAATTTTAACAGAAAAGTATTTAGATGCCATATTTTGTTTCTCATAAGCTGCATCTATTTTATTTCCAGCTTCCTAATGTGATATTATTTAAGTTTAAATCTCCTAAGGTTAAAGACTTTATTGAGTGTAGCTCAACTACTCTGCTATCAAAATATTTATGATCAATTCCTGGATAATTGGTTGGTATTTCTTTCTTATATTGCCTATGGCTCTTTAATCCATCTTTATATAAATGAAGAACAAATTCAGCAATTTGAGATCGTGAACGTCTTAAAACACCAAGCCTGTCAAAGAGTTTATTAACTTTCTTCTTTTTCTTCCTGGCAAGTTCTCTTTTTGATGTTATTTTCGACATTGGAATAGGGCCATAATGATCTGTATCTAAATAATCCAAGGTTTTAACACCATTTGCATTATTTTTAAAGTATCTTACAATCGTTCTACCAAATAACTCAATTTGAGCTGAAACAATGAGATTAATATCTTCAATCGTAACTGCTCGCATGTATAATAAAAAAACATTTTGTTGAAATAGGGGCAGCACTTTTGGTGATCTGATCTTAAGGTTATGTTTTCTGGCTAAATCAAGAAATATCTTGTAGTATTTTGGTAATAGAATTAACAGGTTATGATGGCTACTTAAATGATATATTGGAATGTTGTTATTCTTAAAAACCATAATTTGTGCATCCAGCTCTAATTCCAATTCAGATGCGTCAATTTTATCCGAGAAATCTTTAAAGCTTTTAAAATACTCCCTTTTACTATCACATAAAGAAGGTACATCTTTACCTTTTAAAACCGGTTTACCTGAACTAATAGTAAGATGTACTCCTAATTCTACATCAGAGTATTTCGCTGCTAAAGCTTTTGCTTTTTGTACTGAATTATCACCATTAGCAAATGCAGCTACTGATTTTACTAATTCTGATTCAATAGCATCAATTATTCCTTCATCAATAGTATCAACAACACCAAAATCATCGGCAGTAAAAATTATTTTTTTCATATGCTTTCACATTTAATAAGTTTCGTAAATTGAAATTATCACATTCCTGAATTAATAAATTGATTTCTATTCCTTTGCGTCACTTATAGCAAGTTATGAAAAAATTCGATGCGTACAAAATATTCAATCTATATTTGTGTGAAAAACAAATATAGTATTTGAATAATCAACGGTATAATTTCTATCTTTGCGCCTATGAAATTTGAAGATTATCGTATTGCCGAGGGAATAAAAACCAGTATTTCTAAACTGGGCTTCAAAAAACCCACAGATATCCAATATAAAGCTATTCCGCCTATTTTAAAGGGCGAGGATGTGTTGGCTATTGCACAAACAGGCACAGGTAAAACGGCAGCTTTTGCAATACCAATTTTGCACATTTTGCAAGAACGTAAAATTAAAGGTCGCCCGGATGGTGTAAAATGCCTGGTTATGGCACCTACACATGAGTTGGCTTTACAATTAGACTCTGTCTTTAATACATTAGGTAAACACACACGCATTACTACTTTCTGTATTCATGGCGGCGTAGATCAGCAACCTCAAATTGAGCAGTTAAACAAGGGTGTAGATGTTTTAATTGCCACTCCCGGCAGAATGTTCGATTTAGTGAGCCAGGGCGCACTGAATTTAAAACGAGTAGAAATTTTGGTTCTGGATGAAGCTGACCACATGCTCGATCTGGGGTTTATTAAAGATATCAACGACTTAATGCGTCATCTTCCTAAAAAACGACAAACGCTTTTTTTCTCTGCAACCATCAACGATAAAATAAAAAACCTGGCGTATTCGCTAGTCACTAATGCCATTCGTATACAAATTTCACCGGAAGACCCGGTAGCAAAAAATATTGAACATGCTGTTGCTTTTGTTGAAATGGACGATAAGCGTTTCTTTTTAGAATACCTGATAAAAGATCATCCTGAAAAGAAGATATTAGTATTTGTAAGAACCAAGGTACGTGCAGAACGTGTAAAAAAAGCTATGGAAAGAGTCGATATCGTAACTGACACAATTCACAGTGATAAGTTGCAAGAAGAACGCGAACGCACCATGCGAAGCTTCAGAAAAGGAGAATTGAAAGTTCTGATTGCCACCGATGTTAGTGCCAGGGGAATTGACATACCGAATGTAGAATACGTAGTAAATTATGATTTACCTGAATCTTCGGAACAATATGTACATAGAGTTGGCAGAACCGGACGTGCCAGTCAAAAAGGACAAGCCGTTTCGTTTTGTAGTTCCGAAGAAAAAGAACTGTTGGAAGATATAGAAAAGAATTTGGGTAAAGCCATTCAAAGAATAGCTATTTCTAAAAATGATTATCAAAATACATTGGACTTCACTGTAGATAAATCTCACGATTGGAAATCACTAATGAAAGAAGCCGAACAAGAAGAAAAAAATCGCAAGAAGAAAAAGAAAAAATCTAAGCGATAAAATTTAATTCCTAAAATCCGCAGTCATTGAACGTATATATTGATAGCCGGTTTATATAACCACTTAGTAAAGAAATATCAGTTTAAAATGTACAAGACATAAATAATACATATATTTGCATCTATATAATTAGATATTTAAAATGGAATTTAAACAATTAGAGCTTGAACCGGAATCCAACTGGTTTAAAAGAACCATAAGGTCGAAGCATACAAAAAGATCAATCATTTTTACTTTAATTGGCGCAATAGCCGGGTTTTTATATTTTTTCTTAACCGAAGGAAAAAACATGGATGTTATTCAAACTGGTGATATTATAAAAAGCATGCTCTTCGGAGGATTCCTTGGATTCTTTATAACAAATAGTCCTTGTGCAAGGAACAAATGTTAATAGATAATGAAACAGGGCGAACTAAGCGAACTTAGTGAACTTAGCGAAGCGATCTCACGATGAAAAAAACACTTATGATAATCTTGAAATTTTTACTGGTTCTATTCATTATTATATCTGGACTTCTATTTGTGTTTCAAGAAAAACTGATTTTCTTTCCTCAGAAGTTGGACAAAAATTATCAATTCAGTTTTGATCAAAAATTTGAAGAAATTAATATTAGGACAATTGACGGAATTTCTCTTAACGGACTTTTATTTAAGGCAGATAGTTCAAAAGGGCTTATTTTCTATTTACATGGAAATGCAGGTTCCTTAAGTTCTTGGGGAGAAGTTGCAAGAACATACACTGACTTGAATTATGACGTTTTTATATTGGATTATAGAGGTTATGGAAAAAGCGAAGGCTCAATAAGTGGACAAGGACAACTTTTTCAAGATATGCAAACTGTATATGACGAATTGGCAAATAAATACAATGAGGATTCAATTATAGTTTTAGGTTATTCTATAGGAGCAGGACTTGCTTCTAAAATTGCCTCTACAAACAAACCGAAGTTACTAATTTTGCAAGCACCATTTTACAGTTTGACAGATATGATGCGACATACATTTCCAATTATACCGACCTTTATCTTGAAATATAAATTAAAAACAAATGAATTCATTAAGAATTGTAAAATGCCAATTGTTATCTTTCATGGTAATCAAGATGAAGTAATTTACTATGGTTCTTCATTAAAACTTAAAGAACTATTCAAAGAGAAAGACACTTTAATAACACTAAACGGACAAGGACATAATGGAATGTCAGATAATCGAGACTATATAGTAGAAATTCAAAAAATTTTAACAAGAGAATAAAAACGAACGCACAACATGGCTTTAGAAAAAATGCGTGGTTTTGCGGTTTGCAAAGGTTTTACTATCTTCAAACCTTATTAACGGATCCCGATAGCTATTGGGATGAAACAGGGCGAAACTTAGCGAACTTAGTGAGTAACTAAGTGATCTCATGAGCGCAGCCTTTAGATTTGCATTATAATTATTATTTAAAAATATGATTATGATGCTTTTTTCTTAAATTTGGAAAAAGATTATTAAAATAGCAATAAAAATGATTAGATTATTAACAATATTAACAATAACAATAGGCTTATTTGCCTGTCAGCCAGAAGGGCGAATTTACGTAGAACACCAAGAATTATCTCCTGAACTAGAATGGTTAAAGAAAGATGCACGAGAATTTAAGGTGCCCATTAAAGACAATAGTATTGTATACAATATGAGTTTATCATTTCGATATGTTTATGGTTATCAGTACCAAGTTGTAAAAGTAAAAGTAACCGAAATCAGTCCGAGCGGTAAAGAAACGGTAAAAGAATACGATTTAAAAGTACGAGAAGACAACGGTGATTACATTGGAGAAGCAGGTTATGACATTTGGGATAGTGAGCACATAGTAGAGTCACACAAAAAATATAAAGAAACAGGTTCTTATACTTATATAATAGAGCATAACATGCCCAACGATCCATTAAATTTTGCCATGGAAATAGGCGTAATATTAGATAAGGTAAAATAAAACTTTTCAAAATAAGGAGGTTTCAAAGCTTCAGGAACTAAAATATTTTACGAATAACTGCCTCAGAACTGCGAAGCACTCGTTGACACCTAAAAGCTTAATTAAGTCGTTGACAATCGCATACCTTGTCTGCCAACAGGCGCAAGGTTTGAATTCAATATGATTATTTGTACGTAATATTAAAATTATAACAGATTATAATATTGATTATCTGACATTTAATTAATCACATTTATACATATGGTTGACACATAATAAGAATTAAAACAACTGAAATATATACACCTTACTGTAAAAAACGTTATGGTGCATAATTCATAATTAAATTTTTTATTCTTAAATTGTGCAATAATAACATTATAAATAATATAACTATGAAAAGATTATATCCATATGTTGCTGTTGCTGTTTTATGGTCAGTTTTTTCTATTTGGATTTGTTTTGGAGAAGAACAATATTTTTGGACCATATTACTAATTAGTTTAGGTTGTATTCCCTTGATTTGGGAATTGTATTTTGTAAAATATTTTGCCGAAGCAACACCGAAAGAAATAGTAAAAGTACAAGAAAGAATATCTACTATAAATGAAAATAAAACAACACCTGATAAATTTATAGATTGTGAAAGAATAAGTTCAGGCTATGGTGAAATGGTGATACTCTGTGATATGATTTTTTTGGAAGATGGATTGATTGTTGCATTATACAGTAGTTTAAATGGTTGGCAGTTTCTATTGGGCTTAATTGGTAGAAGGATTGCTTTAAATAAGCGCAAAAGAATATCAGCTGAAATAAAAAATCTAAGTCCTGAAAATATATTACTTTATTCAAAGAGAAATTTTAAAATCTCTTATTCAGAGATTACTAAAAGCGAATTAAAAAAACAGAGAATATTATTTAATAATGTAACGATTTTAAAATTACATACTTCGAATACAATTCATAGATTTAGCTTGACTGGTAGAAATAAACTAAAACCTGATAAAGAATTATTAGCTAATTATAAAAAATTATTAATTGATAGATTCTCAAATATTATAATAAAATGATTTTTGGGCTTAGCCGAAGCGGACCTGTTTGTCAGCAGGAAAGGTAATTCGGGATCAATGATTTATTGATTTTTTAAGCAGCTTGCCCGATGAAATAATTTCAAATCATATATTTGTAGTATGTATTTTACTTATGTTTTACAAAGCGAAAAAGACGGGAAGCTGTACATAGGCTACACTCAAGATTTGAGCAGCACGAGAAAGGTTATGTTGAATCTACTAAATACAGAAGACCACTCAAATTAATTTATTATGAAGCCTGTTTACAGCAGCAGGATGCTTTGAAACGGGAAAAATACTTCAAGACACATTACGGTAGAATGTTTCTTCAAAAACGACTCAAATCTTATTTCACCGGATAGGAAAAAGAAAAATTCTACTTCCTCGCACTATCCAAACGAAACATTTACCTGACGTTAGTCAGGCTTTTTTTACGTAATGAAGTGAAATGGGTGTGGAGTAGTGACTGTATTAAAGATTTTATAAAATAGAAATTTCATTAATCATTCAATTCACTCACTATCATACTTTTCTGTATTTTGTTGATATCTTTTTTAAAAAAACTTATCCATTAGGGGGTCACCTTTTGGTGTTTTTCGGAATTAATAAGTGAAGGGTTATGTGTAAATATACAAATACCAGAATTGTTATAGGTATTTTGCTAATTAAAAAAACATTTTTATTCGAAACTAAAACATCAATAATAATGGGACAAAAAGTAATTTTCACCGCCGATGATTATGGTCCTATACCATCTATAAATGATGGCATAATTGAGGCCGTTAAAACTGGATGCATTAATTCCGTAGATGCATTTGCAAACCACAAAAATTTTAAAGAATCAATCAATCGTTTACTTGATGAATGTAGTAATAACACCTTTGAATT
>JAUWQL010000067.1 GCA_030611105.1 Bacteroidales bacterium | reverse complement strand
TAAATATAGTATTTGGGACACAACTAACTGAAAGATTGAGCTTGGGGTTAAGTGGGAAATATCAATATTACAATGATAAAAGATCAATATATGGCAATTTTGAAACAAGTGTTTATGGTGGTAGTGTTTTTTCTCAATTTGCCGTTGTTAAAGATTTTAGGAATCTTATTAAAGTAAAAGGGCATAGCGGAATAATTGCACATGTCGAATATGAATTTCTAAATACAGAATATAATTACATATATTTTAATGATCCTGATTTAAATTACGATAGGTATTGGTTACACAATATACTTATTGGAGGAGGATATTTTCAACAAATGGGGCGAGGTTCAAAATCTTATATTATATTATTGTGGAATGTAAATAAAACAGGAGATAATCCATATACCTATCCTCAATTGAGAATAGGATTTTCCGTTGCAATTTAATATTGTATGTATTTCGACATTATGACAAGCAGGTTTTCAGGACGAATTGGCTTCGATATGTAATCATCGCAACCAGCTTCAATACTTGCATCTTCATCTTCTTCCATTGCGTATGCAGTTTGCGCAATAATTGGTAAATTAGGAAAATCTTTTTTTATTTCAATGGTAGCTTCAAGACCATTTAAATCAGGCATTTTTATATCCATTAATACAATGTCTACTTTTTCAGTATTACAAATATCAATAGTTTCTCTTCCGGTTTTTGTCCAGATCACCTGGGCCTTTGTTGGCTTTAAAACAGCTTTTAGGAACAAATAATTTATTTGCTCATCTTCAGCTATAACAACAACTTTATTTTCCCAATTTCTCAACATGACCTAAATGTAATTTCATTTTTAATTATTTACAATAAATTTTTGATTAACAGCTAAATAACATAGATATAAAATAAAAGCGGATAAAAATTTACCCGCTACAAATGTATGAAAAAGAATGAATTATTGTTTTAAAACCTCAAACATTTTTTTCCCAATTTCAGCAGGGGATTCAACCACATGAATTCCACAATCACTCATAATTTTCATTTTTGCTTCTGCAGTATCACTTTTCCCTCCAATAATTGCACCTGCATGACCCATTCGTCTTCCTTTAGGCGCTGTTTTTCCAGCGATAAAAGCAACAACTGGTTTTGTTCCGTTTTCTTTTATCCATTGTGCCGCTTCAGCTTCCATATTTCCACCAATTTCTCCAATTAAAATAATCCCTTCTGTTTCAGAATCATCCATAAGCAATTTAACGGCATCGCATGTTGTTGTTCCTATAATTGGGTCTCCACCTATACCAATACAGGTTGATTGGCCTAATCCTGTTTTTGTTATTTGATCTACTGCTTCGTAGGTTAAAGTACCTGATCGTGATACTATACCAATAGTTCCTTTTTTATGAATGAAACCCGGCATTATTCCAACTTTTGCTTCTCCGGGAGTAATTATTCCAGGACAATTTGGGCCTACCATTCTACAATCTTTATCTTTAAGAAACTCCTTAACTTTTACCATATCCGAAGTAGGAATTCCTTCGGTGATAGTTACAATAACTTTAATTCCGGCATCAGCAGCTTCCATTATAGCATCGGCAGAAAAAGCGGGAGGAACAAAGATAACCGATACATCAGCCCCGGTTGATTTAACAGCATCTTCAACGGTATTAAAAACAGGTTTTTCTAAATGTGTCTGACCACCTTTCCCGGGAGTAACTCCACCAACAACGTTAGTTCCATATTCAATCATTTGTTGCGCATGAAAAGTGCCTTCGCTACCGGTAAATCCCTGAACAATTATTTTTGAATTTTTATTTACTAATACGCTCATTTGTGTTTTTATTTTATGAAAAATCAAAAGTACATTAATTAACACTAAACGCAAAAAAGTTTTTTTTATAAATATTAAAATATAAATATGTAAAAAACATATGCTTTCTTATTATGTTATTACTTTTACATTTTCGAAATAAAAATATTTAGAATGCTCAATAAGTTAAAAGAACTTGCTCAGTATTTGAGTGGCGATTTATATACTGATAAAAAAACCAGGATACTTTATGCTACAGATGCTTCAGCATATCGCGAAATACCTTTGGCTGTTGCAAGGCCAAGGAATTCTGAAGATTTAAAAAAACTTATTGCTTTTGCAGAGGAACACAAAACATCTTTAATTCCTCGCACAGCAGGAACTTCATTAGCCGGACAGGTTGTAGGGAATGGAATTGTGGTTGATGTTTCAAAATATTTTACTGAAATTTTAGAATTGAATAAGGAAGAGCGTTGGGTAAGGGTTCAGCCGGGAGTAATACTCGATGAATTGAATATGTTCTTGAAACCTTATGGATTATTTTTTGGCCCTGAGACTTCCACATCAAGCCGATGTATGATTGGCGGCATGGTCGGCAATAATGCTTGTGGTTCACATTCAATTATTTACGGAACAACTCGTGATCATACCTTAGCAACAAAAGTTATTTTAAGTGATGGTAATGAAATTGAATTTAAATCTTTAAGTAAAAAAGAGTTTAAAGAAAAGCTTTCCGGTGATCAGTTAGAAAATAATATATACCAACATATCAATAGTATTTTAACTGATAAGAATAATCAGGCTGAAATACGTAGAGAATTCCCCGACAAATCGATTTACAGGCGTAATACAGGATATGCACTTGACTTACTTCTGGAAACAGAGGTATTTACAGAAACCGAAAATAAGTTTAATTTTTCTAACCTGATATGCGGTTCAGAAGGTACTTTGGGTTTAATTACTGAAATTAAATTGAATTTAGTTGATATTCCACCTGAAAATATTGCTGTTGTGGCTGCGCATTTTAAAACCAAAGAAGAAACATTTAAGGCTAATTTGGTAGCTTTAAAGCACAATCCGGGCGCTGTTGAGATGATGGATAATACTATTCTGAATCTTACCAAAGGGAATCGTGATCAGTTAAAGAATCGCTATTTTATTGAAGACGAACCGGGGGCAATTTTAATTATAGAGTTTACCAGGCAAACAGTTGAAGAAATCAACGAAAGTTGTAATCATTTAATCGAAGATTTTAAAAAATCAGGTTTTGGGTATCATTTTCCGGTAATTTATGGTGATGAAACCAAAAAAGTATGGGCTTTACGTAAAGCAGGATTAGGTGTATTGTCTAATATGGAAGGCGATGCTAAACCGGTTTCTGTTATTGAAGATACAGCAGTAAACGTGGAGGTATTGCCTGCTTATATGGATGATTTCCGGAAGATTCTGGATAAACATAAACTGGAATGTGTTTATCATGCACATATTGGTTCAGGAGAACTGCATTTACGGCCGATTTTAAATCTGAAAGATTCAAAAGATGTTGCTATGTTCAGAACAATAGGACTGGAAATTGCTCATCTGGTTAAAAAATATAATGGCTCATTAAGTGGCGAACATGGCGATGGCCGTGTGCGTAGCGAATTTATACCGATTATAATAGGCAAAAGGAATTATAGCTTGTTGCAGGAATTAAAATCTGTATGGGATCCGAATCATATTTTCAATCCGGGTAAAATTGTTGATGTTTCTTCAATGACAAGTTATTTGCGATATGAACCTGATCGTGAAGAACGTGAAATTGAAACTATTTTCGATTTTTCAGATGCAGGAGGTATTCTTAGGGCTACAGAAAAATGTAACGGGAGCGGAGATTGCCGGAAAACTGAAAAATCTGGTGGTACAATGTGTCCGAGTTATATGGCGACTCGTAACGAAAATGATGTTACCCGTGCCAGAGCTAACATACTACGTGAGTTTTTAACACATTCTCCAAAAAATAATCCTTTCGATCATCCTGAGATAAAGGAAGTGATGGATTTATGTTTATCATGTAAAGCTTGTAAATCAGAATGTCCTTCAAGTGTTGATGTAGCTAAATTAAAAGCTGAGTTCTTGCAACATTATTATGATGCACATGGAATACCATTACGATCAAGGCTGATAGCTTATATTACTGAAATTAATAAACTTGCTTCGATTTGGCCATGGTTTTATAATATGATCATGAAAAATAAGGCTGTATCATCGTTTATAATGCGTACTATTGGTTTTGCACCGCAAAGAAGTATGCCTTTGCTTAGCAGGCAAACCATGAATAAGTGGATGAAACGCTATATTTCTGAGTTGAAAAATAAACAGGAAAATAAAGGGAAAGTTTATTTATTTAACGATGAATTTACGAATTATAATGATACAAATATTGGTATCAAAACTGTACAATTGTTAACAAGATTGGGATATGAAGTTGTAATACCAAAACATATTGATAGTGGCCGAACCTATTTATCGAAAGGTTTACTAAGAAAAGCACGTAAAATAGCCATAACTAATGTTAACTATTTAAAAGATATTATTACAGATAAATCACCTTTGGTGGGAATAGAACCTTCCGCTATTTTAACATTTCGCGATGAATATCCCGATTTAGTCGGAAACGATTTAAAGAAAACAGCTCAGGAATTATCAGAAAATGCACTGATGATTGATGAATTTCTGAAAAGAGAAATTGAACGCGAAATTATTGCAAATGAAATATTTACGAAAGGAAAAAGACACATTAAATTGCATGGGCATTGTCAGCAAAAGGCTGTAGCATCAACTGATCCTACTAAATTTTTGCTCTCATTCCCGGAAAATTATACAGTTGAAGAAATCCCTTCGGGTTGTTGTGGAATGGCAGGTTCGTTTGGTTACGAAAAAGAGCATTATGAGGTTTCTATGAAAATAGGAGAGATGGTACTTTTTCCTGCTATACGTGAAGCAGGTTCAGAAACTTTAATATCTGCTCCCGGAACAAGTTGTCGCCATCAAATTAAAGATGGAACAGGACGCAAAGCCTTGCATCCGGTTGAGATACTTTACGATGCATTATTGTAACATAGACTTCCGAAGTTTTTAAAACTTCGGAAGTCTAAGAAAAATTTGTTTATTAATTCTACTTTACAACTTTAAACTATCGAAGCGATAATAACTAACTCCGGCATTTATGCCGGTGAAACAAAAAATCAAGCAATCCGGGCTTTAGCCCACAAGTTGCTGTAGTTTAAGGGCTAAAGCCCAATATTCGGTACTTTTATCCTCCGCCATAAATGACGGAGTTAGTCAAACAAACATTAAAGTTGTAAAGTAGAATTAGAAAATATCTTTTATTGTAAACTGATTATTGTTGATAGTAAAGGTGTCGCCCACTTTCAAACCTTGCATAGCTTTAAATACTGGTACTTGCGTAGAAATGGCAAAATAAGTTTCTCCTTCAACCTGAATTTTACCCAGAGCAACAGCAATAAACATTTTTTGTTTGTCAGTTATAACAATTGATCCAAATTCAACTTTTTCTGATATTTTATCAGGATCAGCTTTATTAATTAACTTTATATCATCCAGGTAATTTTCAAGATGCTTTACCTGCATATCTTTTTTCTTCATCATTTCTCCCTTAAAAGGATCGAAAATATCGTTATCTCCTTCATATTCAATTGCCGTTTGAATAATTTCGTCGATAGTTTCACGAACTGCCTGTGCACTTTTTTCTAAAGTGTCAATACAAATACTTATTATATTTTTCTTTAATTTTTGCTTGTCCATAATTATAAGATGATAAAATCAAAATTACAAATTTCTTTGATTAGTTGTACCTTTTACTGAATTAATTTTACTATAGTTTATAGCTATTTAATACTATCTTGAAATAAATAAATCAAATAAAAATAATTTATAAATTGTATAAAGTTCGAGTACATTTTAGTAAATTGGTCAATTCAAATCTAAAAAATAAACAGGATGAAAAGAATTAAGAACCTATTTTCTCTTTTGTTAACCTTACCCGTATTAATTAATTTCACAATAGCTCAGGATAAAAGCGATTGGAAAGGTGGAGTGCCAGAAGGTTGTACATCAATAACAGTTGGCAAACTCGCATCGGTAGATGGATCTGTGATTACTTCACATACAGATGATAGTCATAGAACACGCTCATGGATGGATATTAAATCTGCTAAAGATTATCAATCTGGAGAAACAACTCCTATGTATAAACGTACCGCCGATAATACCAAAGCAATGCCAGCTTATAAACATGATAAAATTGGGGAAATACCACAAGTCGAACATACATATAAATATATTAATTCGGCATACCCTTGTATGAACGAAAAGCAACTTGGAATTGGCGAATCAACATTTGGTGGGAGAGATGAGCTTCAGTCTGATGCAGGTTTAATTGATTGTCAAAGACTTTGTCAATTAATGGTTGAACGTTGTACTACTGCACGCGAAGCAATTAAAATGGCCGGTGAGTTAACGAAGAAATACGGGTGGAACGATTATGGCGAGTGTTTAACAATTGCCGATCCGAAAGAAGTATGGCATTTCGAAATTGTTGGCTCAGGAAAAGATAAAGTAGGTGCTGTTTGGGTTGCACAACGTGTCCCTGATAATCATATTTCAGTTAATGTAAACGCAAGTACCATAAAAGAAATTGATTTATCACAGCCGGATTATTTTATGGCATCAGAAAATATTTATGAAGTAGCCAAAGAAAATGGCTGGTGGAACGAAAATGAGACTTTTCGTTTTTGCTATGTCTATGCGCCTGAAAGCAGAAAATCTTTTGCTGCCCGCCGTCGTGAGTGGAGAGTATTTGATTTATTAGCACCATCATTACATCTTGACCCAAATGCTGAAAACTATCCTTTTTCTGTAAAGCCCGATAAAAAAGTTTCTTTAGAAGATTTGGTAATAGTTTTTAAAGATTATTTTCAAGGAACTCCTTATGATATGAGAAGAAATATTACTTCTACTGATAGCGATGGTAATACTGTAATTTCTCCGATGGCGAATCCTTTTATGCCTTACGATCAGTTAGAAATATCAAATGTAAGTGGTGGTTGGTATCATGTTGATAAAGAAACCGGGCATATTGATTTTCTTGGAGAGCGTACTATTGCACGATGGTATACTATGTATGCAACTATTATTCAGTGCCGCGACTGGCTACCTGATGAAATAGGAGGTGTGGTTTGGTTAGCTCAGGATAATGTAGCAAGTTCGATTTATATTCCTGTTTACTGTAGTGTTACTGATTTACCAAGTTTTTATAAAACTCCGGGCCGAGTAAATGGTTTTACCAGAGAATCGGCATGGTGGGCATTTAACCGTTTAGGAACACTAACTGCACAACGTTGGGGTGATATGCATCATGATGTAGATGCTGTTTGGAATCCAATGCAAAAAGAAATGTTCGAAAATCAGAAAGCTTTCGAAGAACAGGCTTTAAAATTATATAGCGAAAAGAAACCACAAAAAACAATTGAATATTTGACTAAATATACTAATGATTGGGGAATTAAAGTGGTTGATAAAGCCTGGGAGCTTGGTGATTTTCTTTGGACTAAATATGACGAAAAGTTTTAAATAGTATCAGCAAGAAAACGCCAACTTCTGCGTTATACTTGTCAGAAAAATGCTCGTTTACATCAGTAAACTCCGCTTTTTATGACTTCGCAAGCCTTGAATTTGACATTTTCTTATCTGATACTGAGTTTTCGTGCAAACACTTAATAAATTAGATATAAATCTATCGGGATTTGTAAATAAAATTAAATGATGAAAAACAAACGCGGTTTTGCCAGTGATAATAATTCAGGTGTGCATCCTGAAATAATGAAAGCCATTATTGAAGCTAACGAAGGCCATACTATAGCTTATGGCGATGATATTTATACCGAACGTGCAAAAGCAAAATTGTACGAACATTTTGGAAATGATATTGATATTTATTTTGTTTTTATTGGTACGGCGGCAAATGTTTTAGGCTTAAACGTGGCAACACGATCATGGAATTCTGTGATTTGTGCCGAAACTTCCCATATTAACGAAGATGAATGCGGAGCTCCTGAAAAGTTTAATGGATTTAAATTATTATCAGTCGAAACACCTGATGGTAAACTTACGATTGATTTGATTCAAAAACATATTAGAGGTTTTGATTTTGAGCATCATTCGCAACCAAAAATTATTTCCATAACTCAGGCTACAGAGTTAGGAACGGTTTATACTACAGACGAAATTAAAGAATTAGCTGATTTTGCACACCAAAATAAGATGTTTTTACACATGGATGGAGCACGTATTGCCAATGCTGCAGTAACCTTAAATATGGGATTTAAAGAATTTACAAAAGATGTTGGTGTTGATATTCTTTCTTTTGGTGGCACTAAAAACGGTATGATGTACGGTGAAGCAATTCTTTTCTTAAATAAGGAATTAGGACAGGATTTTAAATATGTTCGTAAACAAGGAATGCAACTGGCATCAAAAATGAGATTTATTTCCGTTCAGTTCGAACGATACTTATCCGATAATTTATGGTACGACAATGCAAAGCATTCCAATAATATGGCTCAGTTATTAGCTTCTAAAATAAAAGATATACCACAAATACAAATAACACAAAAAGTAGAAGCAAATGGTATTTTTGCCATTGTTCCCAAAGCAATTATACCGGACTTAAAACAGGAATATTTTTTTTACGACTGGGACGAATCAAGATCAGAAGTACGCTGGATGACATCTTTTGATACACAGGAAGAAGATATCAATAATTTTGTGGAATTGATAAAGAAGAAACTTTCTTAATATTATTCCTTTTTAACCTAACTGTTATTATACTATTTGTTTAGAATATATCTGTTCAATCAGATCTCTATATTTTTCTGCAATAAATTTTCTTTTCAATTTCAAGGTAGGAGACAGTTCTCCTGAAGCAGGAGTCCATTCATCTGCTATAAGCTTGAATTTTAAAATTTGTTCTGCTTTAGCTACTTTCTTATTGAAATCTTTAATATCGTGCTGCATTAAGGAATATACTTCAGGAATTTGAATGATTTCTTCATTGGAATTGTATTTAAGATCATTCTGATCGCACCAATCATTAATATATGTAAAATTTGGAGATATTAATGCACTGGCAAATTTCTCATGCTCTCCAATAACCATAATTTGATCAATACAATTCAATTCTTTTATCTTATTTTCGATCATCTGTGGTGCAATAAATTTGCCGGATGACAGTTTGAAAATTTCTTTTTTTCGATCGGTAACCATAAGAAATTTATTCTTATCCATATAACCAATATCGCCTGTGTGAAACCATCCATCTTTATCGAAAACCTGTTTTGTTAATTCAGGATTTTTAAAATATCCAAGCATTACATTATGGCCTTTACAAAGAATTTCACCATCATCGGCAATCTTGATCTCGATACCCTCAATTAACGCTCCAACTGTTCCCAGTTTCAGATCGGGTATAGTTTGTCTGTTAATAGTAATTATTGGCGATGTTTCTGTAAGTCCATACATGTTTATTATTTTAATACCTGCCGCCCAAAACACTCTTTCCAGTCTGGGTTGTAGAGCAGCACCACCACATCCTACTATTCGTATTTCTCCACCCAAAGCATCACGCCATTTAGTAAAAATCAGCTTGTCTGCAATTTTTAATCTCATTCTATACCACCAGCTACTTTCCCCTTTGGGTTTATATTTTAAACCAATTTTAATTGCCCAAAAGAAAATTGTCTTTTTGAACCCTTTCAGTTTCTTACCCTTTGCAATTATAGTATCAAAAACTTTTTCAAGAAGACGTGGTACAGTATCAAAACCATTGGGTTTAATTTCTTTCATATTAGCAGCTATGGTTCCCATATTCTCAGCATAATACAAACTACTTCCATTGTATTGTGTTTGATAATTACCCATTCTGCCGCCAACATGACATAGCGGAAGAATGCTCAGAAATTTATCGTCAGTAGTGAGATTAAATACTTCAGCTGCAGCAAGAAAGTTTTGTACAAGGTTCTTATGCGACAACATAACACCTTTTGATGTACCGGTGGTTCCGGATGTATATATCAAAGTAGCAAAATCGTTTTCATTAATACTTATTTTTAGTTTTTCTACTTCTTCTTTATAATAAACTGTACTTTCTTTACCTAAATTGAGAATTTCTTTCCAGTTTCTAAGCTTATCAATAGTATCAAATGAATAAATAATTTCATTTTTATTGATTTTTTTAGCTGCCTGAGCAATCTTATTATACAGTGCTTCGTCGGATACGAATATTAATTTTGCATCGGAGTGCTGTAGAATAAATTCATATTCATTAGAACTTAAAGAAGTAAATACAGGCACGTGAATAACTCCAATCATAGCCATTCCCATGTCAACAAAATTCCATTCAGGACGATTATTGGTGATGGTTACAATTTTGTCACCTTTTTGCATACCAAGCGATAGTAGCCCATAACTAATTTGATGAGCAATTTCGATATAATCTTTCGAGCTGTATTTAACCCACTTTCCATTTTGCTTAACTCCAAAAGCATCTTCCTTACTTAAAAATCTTTGCTCGTATCTTTCTAATAAATCGAATGTACGGGTAACTCTCATAATATTCCTTATTTATGATTAAGCACTTGTAGTTAATTTATTATTTTATTGATAATAAGACTATTTGCAAGATATAAAGAAATTATGGAAATTTGCTTATTGAACTATAAAAATTGATACTACTTAGAGGTTACCTATAGAAGAAATTGTTATCAGAGCTATATAAAAAGTATTGTTTTTGAGAATGCAGAAAACAGAAAGGGATTTACAGTTGTAACATATTTAATTCATCTGCTAAGTATGTCAGGAAGAGTGAAATGGTGAATGCAATAATCGGAGCAACAATCCACATTATAAAAAATCTGTTTACTTCAGTTTTTCGAAATATGTTTCTAAAACCAAGTTTTGCAACTCCGATTCCTATTATGGCACCCACATTTATTTGAACTAATGAGGTGGGAACTCCTTTTATCAACGAAGCAGTTAGCAATAGGCTGGCAGATAGAAATGCAATTATAACTGCTTCAATTCTGCCGAATAATACAATTTCTTTCCCCGTGTTTTTAACAACTTTATGACCGAAAATAGAACTGCCAATACCAAAACTCGGAGCTATAATTAAGGTTGCTAAAATCATCACATGAACAAAATAATCTTCTGCAATGTTTATTTCATTACTTGCCATAGTTGCCAGAGGACCAACTGCATTTGCAACATTGTTCGTACCTATTGAAAAGGCAACATACAATGACATAAGTATAATTAAACCTTTGAGAACATAACTTTCATTCACTTTCTTTGAAATAGTATATCCTCTCTTTCTTATTGGTTTGTAGATATATTTTCCAATTAAAAATGCTAAAACAAATGATATTATCGGCATAATAAACCAGGTAGGTAGAATTTCAAAAAATAATTTATTAGTATTTAATGAATGAAAATATACAGCAGGTGCTATAACAGCCATTACTGTAGCCTGACTGGTAGATTGAGGAATTCCAAATACATTAGCAATCAATAAAGAAATAGCGACTGATAAAAGAATAATTGATACAATTACAAAGTTCATCATCTCGGGGTCAAGCAAACCTTTACCAACTGTTTTTGCCGTTTCTTTACCTCCTACAATTGCTCCTATAAATACCATAACACCAAACAAACCGGGAATTAATCCTTTACGAATAATATTTGCACCATAAGCAGCAGAAAAAGCAGGAGCAGTTCCGCTACCACCCATATTAATTGCCAGAAAAATGGCTATAATAAATGGTATTAAAAATGGTATAAGCATACTTGAAAATATATTTGATTAGAATTGAATCAAAAGTATTTCAATTGAAATAGTCAAAGAATAGTTTTAAAACGTAAATTGAAAGATAAGTGTTTAAACGTATAAGAATTTTGCCAAAATTTTAAACCTCAAAGATATTATTCTTAATGGCATAAATAACTAAGCCCGCGGTGTTTTTAGACTGAGTTTTTAATAATATGTTTTCCCTGTGTTTGTCAACGGTACGTTTACTGATGTATAGCAGGTCTGCTATTTCCTGATTTGAGAATCCCTTACAAATATTATAAAGCACTTCAATTTCACGTTCGGTTAGGTCGGTATTTTGTTTTTTAGTTTTTTTATTCAGATTCTTTATTATAGCATGTAAAATTTCGGGAGAAAAGTAATTCTTACCATTATAAACATCAGCTATTGCATTTTGCACATCCTCGAATTTCGAGTTTTTTAGTAAAAAACCTTTTGCACCTGCATCAATCATTTCGGTATAGTAGTTCTCGTTAGCATACATCGATAAAGCAATTATTTTGGTTTCAGGATACATCCTCAAAACTTCTTGAGTAGCTTCAATACCATTCATCTCAGGCATCTCTATGTCCATTAAAATAATATCCGGTTTTACATTTAATACTTGTTTAAGTAATTCCTTACCATTGTTAGCCTCGTAAATATCTGAAACTAATTCGCTATTAGATAGTAAAAATCGAAGCCCTTCTCTAAATAGGGTATGATCATCAACAAGGAATATTTTTAATTTTTCTTTCATACAGGAACAGTTAATTTTAGAAAAAATCCTTTATGAGGCTTGCTGTGTATCTCTATTTTTCCGTCTAAGGATTTAATGCGTGAACGGATATTTGACAAACCCATACCTTTATCCGTATTTCTTTCAATATTGAATCCTATGCCATTATCAGAATAAAATAATTCCAATTTACTTCCATAATCGAACAAGGAGATATCTACTTTATTAGCAGATGCATGCTTAAGAGTATTGCTCAGTAATTCGCCAACAATTCGGTAAATTATAACTTCCGTATTATAATCGTAACGTTTCTCTTTAATATTAGACGAATAAGTTATTTCAAATTCTTTTCCGGTAATAATAGTGTCGGTAAAAGATTTTATTGCTTTTTCCAATCCAAAACGTTCTAATATATGAGGATTTAGTTTATTTGAAATTTCTTTAATTGTAATTATTGCTTCGTCAATTATCAGCTCAGTTTTATCAATAATTTTCTTATTAGGATCTTTTAAAATTGGTTTATTTATTGCCGAAATAGCCATTTTTATAGATGATAAAACCGGGCCTAGTCCGTCATGCAGTTCTTTTGAGAATTCCTGACGCTCTTTTTCTTCAGCTCTGATAATTGCAGAAAGAACGTAGGCTTCATTTTTTTTGCGAAGATTATTGATTCTTTCCTGAAAATTAAATATCCTGCGAATATATATTGTACCAATAAACATTAACAGTGAAATCATAACAGCAATCCAACTACTAATAGTTGTTTCGGTATTATTGTTGGCGTTAATTAATTCGATGAGTTCATACAGTCTGCGAAATGCCATCAGGAAGAAACCCGTAGATATCATTATCCAGGAAATATTGTATTTGGTTCTTCGAATTAGTCCAATAGCTACAATAGTGGCTCCAAATTGCAGCAGTACCGATAATATAAGTGCTATTTTAATAAACATATAGCAAAAGTAATTGAATAATTTTTGATATTACTACGTTTATTACCGTATTTCAGTTTTTTATAATGTTAATAAATTTTATGCGTTTCTGAATGAACACACAAATTTATGAGGCAGAGTCATTTGCAATAACATTATATGTAAATAGTGCCAAAGTGGGGATTATTACCTGTGATCTGAGTTCAGCACTTTCTGTAAAATGTGTGCAGGACAGTTAATAATGCTCTGCACACTATATGAATTAATTTTTACTTAATACAAAACTCCAGTATTCTATTTTTTCAGTAGCGAAAGCATTATAACGTTCCGTACCTTTAGTACCTGCAAATTGGAGAAATCCTCCTATCAGGAACTTTGGAATCTGAGATTTAATAGATTCTTCTCTTCTGGCTGAATCATTATCCAGGGCTTTTACAACACTAGGAGTAATTTTTGTTTGATGAAGAATTTTAAATCCATTTTTCTTTAAATCATTAAGAAAAGGATCTAATTCATCTTTTTTGATCATATCTGCTAAAAGAAAATAACCATCAGGTTTTAACACACGGTATACTTCGCTGAAAAATTTACTAATATTGCCATAACATCTGGCCGATTCAACATTAATTACAGCATCGAAAGATTGATCTTCGAATGGTTGTTCTTCCGCATATCCTTTAACAAATGATAAACCGGGAACTTTATGATAGTCAGAACAAAAATTAATAGCAGCACTGGAAATATCCATTGCAGTGTATGTTTCCGGCATATAATATCTTTTAATAAAAGATGCTCCGCCACCTCTTCCTGAACCAACCTCAAGGACATTCTTTCCTTTCAGATCAACCCTGTTTACAACATGATCATATAGTTGAATACAATAACGGTTAATTTCATCTTTTTCATTCAATTTAACCGATTTATCACCATTAAGACTTTGATAACCGTAGTTCATAAAAATAGCACCTCCTTTTTTATCAAATCGGTCAATAAATTTATGCCAAATTTGCCACATTGGCCGACGGATACTTCTCGGCATCTCCACATACTTTTCTACTATTTTTTTCATTTAATGTTATTGATGATTTTTATTTGACAATGATAGTCAAAAATTATTAAGTCTCTTTTTAATTTCAAGATTTTTTTTAAACTTATTAAAAGTTTGGCGGGAGCTTTATGCGCCGACGTTCATAAAGACGCTCAGTTACTCATTACGTTCGTGAGATCGCTTGCCTGCTGCAAGCAGGTTTCACTAAGTTCGCTTGGTTCGCTCTGTTCCATCCCGGATAGCTGTTATAAACCGGCCGGTTACTGATTTTACAAGTTTGGTAGTTAAGTTTCAACGAAGTACTAAAACAATTTTCATATCTTTTTGCTTCGCAATTCGATATTCTTCTTTTGTGCCAACATATATTTTATGTTCTTTTAATTTTATCATTTCTTCTTTTTGGGATTTAGTTTTTTCGTTTTTTTCTTTTCTCCCAAAACAGTTTTCGCATTTATCGGGCTTACAACTTTTTTGCCTGTTTTTGCTTCCAGTTCTTTTCTGGCTACTTTGGCAACATTTCCCCCTTGCTTGGCTACTTTCTTACTTTCTGCAAAGTTTTCAGGTTCTACGGCTTGCGAAATATCTTTTGTAGAGGCTTCAGCAAGCATATTCAAAATCAGTTCGGTATTGGTCATATTATCCCGCAGGTTCTCTTTTTTCAAACCTTTAAGAATTTTGTATTCTTTGGTAGTTTTATCAGCCCACGCTTTGGTAATAATATTGGTTAGTGTGGCAAACTGCAAATCTTCTTTCAATCCTCTTTTTTTCCATTCATCGGTTAGTTCTTTTCTAACTTCAATGCTTTTAAGGCGTTGGTTAATCCAATTTTCAGAATATCCCAATTCCAAATATTCTTTCAATGCCCTGTCAATAGTTAGTTCAGGGTCTTGCATTTCATCTAATCGTTCCGATGCAATTTGAGCCAACCACAGTTTAAAAGGCTCTGCTTTTGGCGATGGTATTGATTGTATTAATCTGAAAAGTTGTTCTGTATCAGCCACATCAGTAGTATAAAGCTTTCCATCAGAAGATTTCATTTTCAGTTGTCCCAAATCTTGGGACAACTGACTTCCTTCTTCCTTTAATTTTGTTTTTAAAGCATTCCAATACTTTCTTGGACGAGGGCTTTCAGTTAAAATAGCAACCACATCAACAATAGAGATGTACCATTTCTCTTTATCGCTATCCCAAACTGTACGAATAGTGCTGTCTTCAAATATTTTTATACTATCTTTTTTAGTCATATTACTAATTTCAAAGTGTTACAGTTTGTAACGGTTTGTTTCCTTTATACTGTAATTAAATTAAAAAGGTGTGTCAATATTAAGTTCTTTACAAAGTGCAATCAGTTCTTTATCTGTATCGCTTATTTTTTATATACATTGTTGTAAACTGTTTTTCTTTATTCGATTAATAATTTAAAATCATTTTCAGTCAATATTCTAATATCCTGACCTTTAAGAATTAAATCTTCGGCTTTCCTATGATTTGAACTTTTTGCATGACCTGCTAATTTATAATCATCTTGAGAACCAACAACTAACATCGTTGTGGCTTTCGTAACACTGCCTTTAGGGTCACAACCTAAATCTGCGGCAATTAATTTGGCTTCATTTTTACTAATAAACAAAGATCCTGTGAATACAATTACTTCACCATAAAGTGCTCCGTCAGGATTTGGTATGTATTCAATATTTTCCGTATTTGAAGTCCCTTTCTTGCTAATACTTAGTGGTTTTTTTATATTAATTATCCAATCTTCAATTGATAAATTGCTTTTATTCAAAGCCTCAATTACCACTTTACCTGCTGTCATCGCATCTTCAAGAGCATCATGATGTTCAAACTCTATTTGTAAATGAGATGCAATATTCTTTAAGCCATATCCTTTTTTTGCAAATTCAGTCCAAGTCCTACGTACTATTTTGGCAGAATCCAACCATTTTATATCTATAGGTTCGAGCTTGTATTTTTGAATAACTTTAGAAATAGCTACTTTATCAAAAGGCATATGATGAATAGCAATTTTATTTTCTAATAATTCCCGAATTTTATTGTAAACATTTGGGAAAGTTGGTTTTCCTATTACTGTTTCTTTATCAATTTTATGAATAGATGTGTTTATTACGTCAAACTCATCCTCAGGATTTATTAGTGTTTTCCATGTATTTACAATCTGACCATTGTTAAATTCCACAATCCCTATTTGACAAATACTTGAATAATCCGTATTTGCAGTTTCTACATCAATAGCAAAGAAATTTTCCATTTTTACTCATTTATAGTTAACATTATTACAATATTCAGAGGTGACTTCATCCGAAATAGTTTACAACGTTCTGAATATGGTACGTTTGGCATTTCAACGTTCCATTTTTTCAATTTACTACTATGTTTATTTATTGCTATCATTTTCATTATTAGCACTATCTGCCAAATGCACTATATTTGTTGTTGGCATTAGTATTTTATTCCAAAGGATTATTACCATCCAATATTTCAACAATCTTTTTATGGTATTCATTTGCAACAGTTTTAAACCCTTCTTTTTTAAGATGAATTTCATTATGCCATTGTTCATGTTTTGGGAACATTCCTAAAAGTTTTACATAATGAAAATTTGGATTTAAAAAATCTAAATCCACTAGCATATCATTGAAAATATCAACTAACGATTTTACAATACTTTTCTGTTCAGTAGGGTCAGTAATCCCTTTTTTTCCCATGCTAGGTAATATCCAAGGTCCTAATTTTTTTATACCTAAATTAATATACTTTCCATTTGGAATGGCGTAATCATATCCATCCATTAATATGTCTGTATCAGGTTGTACAGCTAGCACTTTGTCAATAAATTTTTGTATAGCAGGTTTCATTGACTCATTTACATGTTTTTTAAAAATGTCTTCTTTAAATCCACTAGATGTATTCGATTCTTTGTGATTAAGGTAAAAAATTATCTCTTCACCAACTATATCATTGCCTCCAGCACTGAATAATACAAATCGAGGTTTATAGCGTTCGATTGAAGCAATTGTTTCGTTTAAACTTATAGGTCCAGGATTAGAAACAATTCTATTCTTTTTGTGGATAATATAATCTTCTCCATACACCATGTTTTCAAGAGTGTCACCAGGATCAGCTTTATTTAACTCTTTGTCAATCGCATAGCCCATGATTTGGAGATAATCAATTATATCTTTTTGAATCTTGTAGTCAAACCATGAATCACCTTCAGCTACTATTTTGATATTTCTGTCAATTTCAGGTCTATTAAGTTTCTTCAAAGATTCCTCCTGTAATTGTTCTTTTAATTCTGCTAATTCCATATTATTTAGTTTTTGATTATGTTCGTTAAGATACATAGTTTACAAAAGTTAAAGATTAGACTTTACACTAAATTAGTTTCTAACCTTGTTGATTGTTCTTTTGTTCTTAATTCATTTTCATTAAAGTATCCTAAAAATACGTTTCTATAGAATATTTTCCAAATACCATTACCTAAATCTTCAATACCCACGTATTTTCCTTTCAGAGCAGCAGTTAAATATACCCAATAATAAGACTTCCATCTGATAGCTCCATTTTGTGTTACTTTCAAAATTTTCATGCTAGGTTCGTAATCAAATTGTGGTATTCTTTCCAAGGCATAGCAATTTGAGTTTTCACATCAAATTACAACCTAAAAAGTGTAAACTATGTCCCTTTAACTTTGTAAACTATGTCCCTTTATCGTACCTAATTACCATTAACGGTTTGCGGGTAAACTGAGGCTGGGATTTTCGCCCTGTTT
>JAUWQL010000113.1 GCA_030611105.1 Bacteroidales bacterium | reverse complement strand
TATTTGTAGTAAAATGATTAATATTGAAACAGAGCCCCGTAGTGGGCGACATATTATTAACGTTTAGAAAACAGGCAATTTTAAGCATATTCAATAAATTTAGTCAGACAATAAGTGGTATAGTACAAACAGAATAAATTCAGATTACTAAACCCTGCCAGAGCTTTATTAATGGACTAACAATTAACATTATTCAATTAAAAGTTTTAACAAAACTAACTCCGGCAGGGTTTTAAACTGGATCAATTAACAAAAAAACAAACAATGAAAAAAACAATAAGCACATCAATAGTAATACTACTATTTTTTATACTCTCATCATTTAAAACTATTGATGAGTCAAGCAATAAAATTATTGGCAAATGGATTTTACCTGATAATATTAAAATTGAAATCTTTAAAAAGAATAATAAATTCTATGGTAAAATTATTGATTTGTCAGGTTTTAATAATGGGCAAACAAAGGACATTAAAAATCCGGATAAATCCAGACGAAATGATGAATTAATTGGCAAAATAATTATTTCAGATCTTGAATATGATTCAAATGGGAAACAATGGATTAACGGAACAATTTATGCCCCTCAAAAAGGAATAAAATTAAATTTAAAAATAAACTATGCAAAGGAAAATGAATTGGAAGCAGAAGCTTCTAAATTGTTCTTTTGGAAATCTATAATCTGGAATAAAATTTAGTTTTTAAATGAAAGTAATTGTTTAATTTTTAACTTTGTACTATACAGTATTATTAATCCGTTATTCTAACAAGCTAAATTTTATCTCATGTTCACTAAAAGATACATTTTATTTTTTCTTGTTTTCCTAATAAGTACTAGCATATCAGCACAAAACATAAAAAACAAGCAATTTTCGTTAATTAATTATAATCTATCTATATCAAATGATTTTATAGAGGAGATAGCAGAACTTGAATCATTTATTGATAATATTAAAACGTATAATGACCCTGGAAACGAAAAATTAAAAGCCATTTTAGTTCATATCATTTACTATAACTTAAAAGAAAACCTGGAAAGAGAACTCGAAATGGAAATTCTCCCAATTAATACTTTTATGCGAAATGTTAAATATGACGATTATGGCTATCCAAAAACCAACATAAGGGATGCTTTACGAAAAGGCGATTCGCGATTTTATTTCAAAGTAGCAGCTAATCTCGAATCCCTTACTAAGAAAAAGAAAGATGAAAGCCCTGAAATATTTGAAAATATTGATTACTCTGTTACTTATCCACAATTAAGTATTGAAATTACGGTATATAATAATGAAGGTATTATACCCGTTGCAAAATGGCTTGGAGTAACAACTCCAAAATATCCACTGGCAATAAATGAGTATTTACTTAAAGGTTTTGATAATACTGAAATGACTATTTTACCTGCAAAAGATCAACAAACAGATAACCTTTATTTAATGCTTGACAGGGCTATTCATAACGCTATTCAAGATCACTACAACAAGTAATATGCAATCGTATCAGGTTATTGGAGTTATGTCGGGTACATCATTAGATGGACTTGACATTGTTTTATGTAAGTTTGTTTTTAATAACAACTGGGAATTTGAAATTCTTAAATCGGAAACTATTGAATATAATGCATACTGGAAAGAAAATCTTTCTAAAGCACAGACATTATCAGGTATAGACCTACTCCTACTTCATAAAGAATACGGACAATTTATTGGACAATCCATTAATCAATTTATGGATAATACTAATGAAACGATTGATTTTGTTTCATCTCATGGACATACAATTTTTCATCAACCAGAGAAAAAGCTTACATTTCAAATTGGTGATGGAGCAGAGATTGCCGCTGTAACGGGTATTACAAGTATTTCTGATTTTCGATCTATGGATATTGCTTTAGGCGGACAAGGAGCCCCACTGGTTCCAATTGGCGACGAATTACTTTTTCCGGAATATGACTATTGTTTAAATATTGGTGGATTCGCAAATATTTCTTTTAATGAAAATAATACACGGCTCGCTTACGATATTTGCCCTGCTAATATTATTCTCAATTTTTTAGCACAGAAATCAGGTCAAAACTTTGATAAAAATGGGGAATTAGGAAAAGCCGGACACGTTGATAAAAAGCTCTTAAATGAACTTAATAAAATTGAGTATTACAATCTCTCCTATCCCAAATCTTTGGGAAAAGAATGGCTCGATAATGTTTTTACTCCTATTCTAGATTCAACAAACATTCCAATACTTAACCAGATTACAACAATCTACGAACATATTGCCGAACAAATTTCAAAAGCATTTTACAAGAATAGCCTTGCTAATGTTCTTATAACTGGCGGAGGAGCATACAATCAATATTTAATTGAACAAATAAGACAAAAAACAAAATCTGAAATTATAATTCCTGATAAAATAATTATTGAATATAAAGAAGCCCTTATTTTTGCTTTTTTGGGAACTTTAAGATTTAACAAGCAAATCAATTGCTTATCATCGGTAACGGGAGCCAAAAAAGATTCATCTTCAGGAATAATTCACTTATTATAAAATCTTATCTTAAACTATTTCCCTTAATTTTTGTCTTAGTTTTATTATAAAAACAATTACCGATTTATCATTAATCTTATACATTTGTTTGATCAAATAAATCAACTCAATAGCTATGGAAAACTTTACTGCATATAATCCAACAAAACTCCATTTTGGAAAAAATGTAACTGACAGCCTTGGTGAAACTGTACTGGAATACGGGAAACGGGTATTATTAATGTACGGAAAAGGTTCAATTCAAAAAAATGGCATTTACAATAAAATAATAGTTCAGTTAAAATCGATTAATGCTGAAATTTTCGAATATTCAGGAATTAAACCAAACCCACTGGTTGATGATGTTTCAGAAGCAGCACAAATTGGTATACTTAACAATATTGATGTTATTGTTGCTGTAGGTGGAGGCAGTGTAATTGATTCGGCTAAAATAACTGCATTAGCAATTGCAAATAGTACTGATCCGTGGGCAATAATGAAATATAAGGTAAAACCTGAAATAACAAAACCTTTAATTACAGTTTTAACATTGGCAGCAACGGGTACTGAAATGAATGGTGCCGCAGTATTGCAAAATCACGAAACAGGCGAAAAAATCGGATATGTGTCATCATTAAATTACCCGAAACATTCGTTTCTTGATCCTGAATTTACCTACTCGGTACCAAAAGATTATACAGCTTATGGTGTTGTTGATTTAATTGCACATGCCCTGGAAGCATATTTTGGAGAAGGTGAAGCCTCCTTATCCGATCGTTTTGTAGAAGTCATTATTAAAGAAGCCATGGAATACGGGCCTTTGCTTTTAAAAGATCTTGAAAACTATGAGTATCGTGCAAATATTATGTGGGCAGCAACAACGGCTTTAAATGGAATGACCAATTACGGAAGAAAAAATGGTGACTGGGGCGTACATGACATTGGCCACAATATTTCGTATCTTTACGACACACCACACGGTGCAACACTTTCTATTGCTTATCCGGCATGGTTAAAACTTCAAAAAGAAAGAATTCCTGAAAGAATTAAAAAATTAGGAAATCAGTTATTCGGAACAAATTCTGTAAATGAAACGATTGAAAATCTTGAAAAGTTTTTTAAATCTATTGACTGCCCTGTAAAGCTATCAGATATTAACATTGGTAAGGAAAAGCAAAAAGAAATTACTGAACAAATGCTGAAAACTAAAATAAATGGGATGGTTCATGAATTTTCTGATGAAGACAGAATTAAAATTGTTGATTTAATGATGTAAATCACTTTCACTTTTTTAGTTTAAATATTTTTCTATTTTTGTCAAACTTATGTTTTAAACAATAAATAAATAACAAATAATAAATTAACTATGAAAAAAACATTTTTAACTGTCTCGTTAACTCTGCTATCAGTTCTACTGATAAATACAAGCTTCGCTTGTACAAACTTCTTAATCACCAAGGGTGCTTCAGTTGATGGATCAACCATGATAACCTATGCTGCTGATTCTCATGTTTTATACGGAGAATTATACCATTGGCCTGCAGCCGATTACCCTGAAGGTACAATGTTAAAAGTTTACGAATGGGATACCGGTGAATATTTATGTGAAATTGAACAGGTAAGTCATACTTATAATGTTATAGGTAATATTAACGAAAACCAGGTTGCTATTGGAGAAACTACTTATGGCGGTCGGTCTGAACTACGTGATACAACTGGTTTAATCGATTATGGAAGTTTAATTTACATCACATTACAAAGAGCAAGAACTGCCCGCGAAGCTATTAAAATAATGTCGAATCTTGTTAAAAAACATGGTTATTATAGCTCAGGAGAATCATTTTCAATATCTGATCCTAACGAAGTTTGGATTATGGAATTAATTGGAAAAGGCCCCGGCATTACAGGAGCTGTATGGGTTGCTCGTCAGATTCCTGACGGATATATTTCAGGTC
The DNA here is from genome assembly GCA_030611105.1 of Bacteroidales bacterium. Taxonomy (GTDB): domain Bacteria; phylum Bacteroidota; class Bacteroidia; order Bacteroidales; family UBA12077; genus UBA12077. Next base: position 8,078 of record JAUWQL010000113.1, on the reverse strand, counting down.
ATGCTAACCACGCACGTATAACAACTTTCCCTTTCAAGAAAGAAAATAACTTTAACGATCCAAATCAAACAACATATCATTCTCCTGATGTAATATCATTTGCGCGTGAAATGGGATATTTTGATGGAAAAGATAAAGATTTTAGTTTCTCTGATATTTATGCTCCACTTGATTTTGGTGGTGCTAGATTTTGTGAAGCTCGCGTTTTTGCTGCTTTTAACAGAGTTAAAAGCAACATGAGTCAATATCTTGATTATGCAATGGGAGAAAATCTTGAGAACAGAATGCCATTATGGATTAAGCCTGATAAAAAATTATCTGTTCATGATGTAATGGGTTTAATGAGAGATTACTACCAGAATACTCCAATGGATATGACAAAAGATGTTGGAGCCGGTCCGTATAACTCAATTGTTAGATGGAGGCCTTTATACTGGAGTGTTGATGGTGAGACTTATTTTAACGAAAGAGCGACTTCAACACAGCAAACCGGATTTTCATTTGTAACACAAAGCCGTAACTGGTTACCAGATCCTATTGGTGGAATTATTTGGTTTAGCGTTGATGATGCTTATTCAACTGTTTATAATCCAATGTATTGCGGCATGACTGAAGTTCCTGAAACTTATGCCGTAGGTAATGGATCAATTATGGAATATAGCGATAATGCTGCTTTCTGGGTATTTAACCAGGTTTCTAATTTTGCATATACAAGATATTCTGCTATGATACCAGAAATTCAAAAAGTTCAAGACGAACTTGAATTAGGATATATTGAAGAAATAAAAGGTATAGATAAAGCAGCTACGGAGATGTATAAAAACAATCCTGAGCAAGCTGTTGCATTTATTACAAATTATTCTGTTGATCAAGGTAATAAAACTGTAAATACATGGAAAAAACTCTATGCTCACTTATTTACTAAGTTTATGGATGGCAATATAAAAGAAGCAAGACCTGTACCAGAAAGTAATATATATGTTACTCCAAAAGTTGAACAACCTGGTTATGGCGAAGAATGGTATAAATTTATTATTCAGGAAACCGGAGATAAATTTAAAGTAAAAGGTGAAGCCGGACACTAGAAGGTTTAAGGTTTAAGGTTTAAGGTTTAAGGCCTAGACTAATGACTGATTAAATATCGTCAAATATATAATATGAAAGAGCCGCTGATTTTCAGCGGTTTTTTTTATTTATCCCAAACATTTTATACTGGATTTTTGTTATTAATATTAGTAAATTTGATACAAATCATTTAAATCCATAAATCATGAAATTATTAAAATGGCTTGGCACAATTATCTTAATTCTTATTGCCCTTTTCTTAATTATTCCTTTGTTTTTACCATCAAATTTTCATATTGAAAGATCTACTGTTGTGGAAAAACCAGTTAATGTTGTTTTTCAAACTGCTATTGACATGAACCAAAGAGCCAAATGGGATCCATGGATTGAAATGGAACCTGAAGCAGAAATGAACGTTCAAATGACGCCAGAAGTGATTGGTTCCGGGTATTCATGGAAAGGAGAGATAATCGGAGAAGGAAAAATTACAATTAATGAATTCGTACCCAATGAACTAATAAAATCTAAGATTGAATTTATTGCGCCTCAAAGTATGGAGTCAGATGTTATATGGAACTTCATTCAAACAGATGAAGGCACTAAAATAATTTGGGCTTTTGAAGGAACCTTATCTTATCCTATAGAAAAATGGTTTGGATTGTTTATGGATAAATCTTTAGGTTCGCAATTTGAAAAAGGTTTAAGCAATTTTAAGTCGTTAGTTGAAAGCTTACCGGATTTGACCGGACGAACTGGCAAAATTCAGGAAACCTATTTTGAAGGCTTACTTGTTGTAACAATAAAAGAGCAGTGTGCAATGGATAAATTAAGCAGCAAAATGTTTGATATGTACACAACTCTTATGGCTTATTTAAAGAATAATAATATTGAAATAACAGGATCTCCGTTCGCTATTTACCATGCATGTAAGGTTGAAGGACATACAATGCTTGAATGCGGACTTCCGGTTAATAAAGAAATAGTTGAAAAAGAAAATATAAAATTTATTAAATTACCTGCCAGCAAAACTATAATGGCATCACATTTTGGACATTTCAATACTGTAAAAACAACTTACGGGGCATTGCAAAAATATATAAGCGAAAATGATCTTGAAGTTACAGGTTCGCCATGGGAAGTTTATATTACAGATCCAATGCAAGAGCCTGATCAAAGTAAATGGGAAACAAGAGTATATTTTCCAATAAAGTAAAATTTTCTTACAATAAAATATCAGCCATAGCATTGTCTGTTATGGCTTTTATAGTCAATTAAGAATATTTCAAAGATTTTTAGTTTCAAGCCCTCTTCGCAAATTACTTACAATACTATAAATTTCTATATATCAAATCATTAAACAACTTAAAACATTAAGACAATTATTATTTTGCTGATTATTAAATTATTAAGATATTTGCATTCCGAAAAGCGATAGATATTTTGAAATATCTGACAATTTTTAAATGAAAAATTATTAATTATCAAAAAATATTTGTAATATTGCGCTCTGTTAAAATCGAATACAAAATTTTAAAATAGTATATCAGGATGGATTTAATGAAAGTTGTTGAAAATGAATTCGCTGTAAAAAAGGAGTTTCCTGAATTTAAAGCTGGCGATACTGTTACTGTTCACTATAAAATTAAAGAAGGTAGCAAAGAAAGAATCCAAAATTATAAAGGTGTAGTTCTTCAAAGAAGAAGTCCCGGACATAATGAAACTTTTACAGTAAGAAAAATCTCAGGAGGTATTGGTGTTGAAAGAATATTTCCGGTAAATTCTCCATTTATTGAAGAAATTGAAGTTAACAAACACGGTAGAGTTCGTAGAGCAAGAATTTTCTACCTACGTAGTTTAACTGGTAAAAAAGCAAGAATTAAAGAAAAGAGATTCTAAATCTAATTTCTATCATATAAAAAAAACCTTCCTCCCGATATTGGGACTGGAAGGTTTTTTTATACACATATTCTATTGTCCTTTTCTAATATTAGCTGCCTTCACTCTTGCCTTAGCTACAATATTATCAGCTTTTTTATCAGCTGTTTTTATTAAATCATCAGCCTTTTTCTTTGCTTTCTTTTTTAGTTCATCTGCAGTTTTTTCAGCAGCTATTTTTGCCAACATACCTTCTTTAGAAGCTTTTTTCACTAATGCATCGGCCTGTTTGTTTCCTTCAGCTAATGCTTTATCTGCTGCAACACGAGCTTCACGCTTTAGTTTAGCAGCTTCTTTTTCTGCATCATCAATTACTTTTTTAGCCTGAGCTTCTAATTCTTTTCGGGCTTCTTTTTCTAATTCTTCTTTTGCTTTTTTCTTTAATTCATCTTTTAAGCTTTGTTCTGCATCTCCTGAATCATCTTTGTAGTTTAAAGTAATTTTAGGATCGGTAGTTGTTCCAATAACTTTAGCTTTTACTTTTATATTTTCAGATATATCAATCTTCACTCCTTTCTTAGCAGCTTCATTAAGCAGGCTTTCCAAAGCATCATTTGCCGCTGTTCCAAAATATTTCCTGGGAACAGTTAAAACAAGGTTATAATCCAGGGTTTGATCAATACCATGCGACCCACCAACAAGCATTTTAATGTCATCAACTTTTATATCAAACGGCTCGACTGTAATACGGCCATTTTTAATTTTAAAACTAATATTTACATTTTCAAACTCATTGTTAAACTTGTCGCCTAATTTTAATAAACCAGCCAGTTTATCGAATATTTTTGAATCTACAACCTGAATACTTTTTGATTGTACTCTACCATAACCTTCAATTGTACTTAATACAGGGCTCATTGTAGAATCAAGTAAACTGGTATAATCAAATTTAATAGACACTTTTCCTTTACAATTCTTTAAAATCGGTGCTATTTTCTCGATCATACTGAAAGAATTAACAGCCGACTCAATCTCGATATTCTGAATATTTAATCCCATCGTAGTCGAAGGCTTTTCAATATTCTGAGTATTATATTCCCCATTTACACCTAACTTACCATCCAACAGATTCATATTTAAGTTATCCATAATTACCTTCTTATCTTTAACCAGGAATGTGCCTTTTAAATTTGTTATTTCCATGTTATCATAAAGGATTTTATCCAGGGTAGATACTAATCTAAAATCGATTCTATCAGGCACTTCAATTATACTCATTGCTGATGTTGTATCTGCAACAATATCTTCGGACTTTTGGGCTTCCGCAGTAACACCTGCTTCAGTTTCAGTATCTGATTCTTCTGTCATAAATTCATTAGCATTGATGTTTGTGGATTTAAAATACAAATCACCTTTTAGGGTACCATCACTAAGAGCGTAAGCAATATAATTTTCAATTTTACCATTTAGCCAGAAATCGCTCTCTCCTATTTCGCATTTAAAAGATTTTAACTCCAGAAATTGCGGTGTAAAAATAAATGTAGTTTCGATAATCTTAACAGCGGCCGGCAAATCAGCACTTTCAAAAATGAAATCTTTCAATTGTAACTGACCTGTTGCTTTAAAATCTTCATAATTTTCGTTTTCAATAGTCGACATATTACCAGCAATATCAATATCGGCAGTTATCTCTCCATCAAGGCTCATGTCTTCTAACGGCAATACATCTGCTAAGGTATTTAAAATAATATGTGCATCAACAGAACCTTCAATATACGGATCACTAAATGGAGTACGAATGTGCATGGCAATATCAAAAGGATTATCAGCCAGCTCAACATGGAATATATTTAAATCAATCTTCGTATTATCATCTACAACACCATCGTAAAATACAGCAAGGTCTATATTTATATTTTCCACCGATTTTGGCAGGTCAGGATACTGAAACATAGCATCTTCAACAACCAGTCGAATATTAGCCGATGGCATTTGTGTTTCGTTATATGTTCCTTTTATATCACCGCTGAAAACAAGATTTCCTGAAGTTCTTAGTTCTTCAAATCCTTCCATATAAATTGCCGGAACCATCGATAATAATGATTTAAAGCTTGTTTTTTTAGTACCAAATTTAACATCGACATCAATGTCATCCTCGATCATCATAACTACACCTTCAAAACCTAATGCTATATCATTCAAGGAAAATAAATTATCCTTAAAAGTAAATATCATATTCTCCATATCGGCACCAATGGTAGCATCAAAACCAAAGGAAGCGTTTTTCATGTATCGAATTCCACCCATTTTAACATTAATGGCATCGATGGAAGTACTAATAGTTATATCCGAGTAATCCATTCCTAAATCCCCTTTAACAAGAAAATTAAGGTTCTCAATTGATGCTGTCATATTTGATGTTTCGTCACTATATTTAATTATGGCATCTTTTATTTGGAACTTTTGTAAATCAACACGATAATCCATTGTTTCAGTTGTTGTATCCACTTCAATTATCTCTTCTTCAACCGATACTGTGTCTGGAATTTCTTCAACAGGTTTGGTAATATCCCAGTTAGCAGTACTGTCTTCCAGAACTTTGCCATTAATAAAAGGTTTATTCAGGACTATTCCCTTAACAACAACATTCTTTTTAATAACACTTACCAAATCAACCTGAACATTAAATGACTCGAAGTAAACCAAAGTATCACCTTCAAAATGATCTATACCTGTAACTAAAAGTTCATGTAAACCCAAATTTAAATCGGGAAAAGATTTAAATAATGATAATTTAAAATCGGCAAATTCAACTTTTGCATTTATGTTGTTATTAATCTCTTCCTTAACTTTGGATAACATCTCATCTTTAAAAAGCATTGGAATAACTATTAATAAAATAATAATCAATCCGATAAGGATGAGTAAAATTCGAAAGAACCATTTAATAATTTTTTTCATAACGGTGGATTTTTATAAGATTTATTATTATTCAAATTTACAAAATAATAGATGAGATTAAAATTATAAATCGCGTAATTAAATTTCAGAGTAAACACATGAATATTAACTTGGCGAAATTTAGCGAAGTCTTTGCTAAACTCTGTGTAACAGTCCTGTCTGCCGACAGGCAGGTATAACACAAAGGTGCGCAAAGATAAATATATAGCGAAATATGTAATAATCAAACTATTATAATTTAATCCTTTTTCTATATATTGAAAATTAATCTTTGTGTCAGGCAACTATACTGATAGTCATTTTTTTTTATATATTTGCACCGCAATTGGACCTGTAGCATAATGGATACCTGCCTGCCGGCAGGCAGGGTGCACCTAACTACAGTAAAAACAATAATATGTTCTTTGTTTATATTATAAAAAGTGTTAAAGACGGAAGGTTATACAAGGGATTTACAACGGATTTAGAAAGAAGATTAAGTGAACATAATTATGGTAAGAATAAATCAACAGCTCCTTACAAACCTTGGGAAATAACATATTACGAAAAAGTTACTAGCAGAGAAGAAGCAAGAAAAAGAGAAAAATATTTTAAATCCGGAATCGGAAGAGAATTTTTAAAAAATAAATTGGACCTGTAGCATAATGGATAGTGCACCTGATTACGGATCAGGAGGTTGGGGGTTCGAGTCCCTCCAGGTTCACATAACCGCTCTTAGAGCGGTTATTTTTTTAATAAAGTAGTATTTTTTTACTAAATTTGATAGAACGTATCAATACTTTATTAATGACAAACTTTCAAAAATTATTTATTAATCCACAAAACCTTAGCGAAGACTTTAGTAAAAGGCTATGCTTTCTAAATAATATAAGATCAAAATATTTAACCGTTTTTTTAATTATATGCTCTTCTGCATTTACCTTTTACGATATATCTATAATACAAAAACTTGCAGACTACAAGGTGTTTCTTATTCATCTTAAAGCTGATATCGTTTTTTTAGTATTTTCATTTGTTTTTACGATATATGTATATTTTAACCAGGTAAAAACGCACAGGAATATTCAAGGTCACCATAAATATGTCCATGGAATTATATCGATTTTTATTCTTTTATGGTCTGTTTTTAAGTCGGTAATTTTTATCAAATATGGTGACGGAAACTACAATATTGCCGTTATTACTATATTAACAACCAGTTTTTTATATCTTTTCCCTCTAACAGTCTATTTAAGTCAGTTACTATTTACTTTGGTATTCGCAATAACTATTTCACTACTTTATAATTTTACAATAGGTGAAATCATTAATGATATATTCTTTATATTAATTATTTTATTCATATCGATGATTATTTCACGATATGTATTTTACTTGCAACTTAAAATTTTGTTTAAGGAGTCGGAAGTTATGAAATACAAAAACAGGATTAAATCTTTAAACGATGCCTAAAAAAACCAGGTTGTAAAACCTGGTTTAAATATATTAAATATAACGAACTACTAACTTGGACTTCTTCCGCTTACTGCAAATCCACCAACTTTACCACCACCTGTTACATTTTCAAGATCTTTTACATTAATTTCCTTTTTTTTCTTTTTAGGATCTTTTTTTGTTTTTTTTGTTTTCATAACTTAATTTTTTTTAGGTTATTAAAATGTTAATATAAAAATAATTAAATATTCTTATAAAACAAGAACAATATTGATTTTTTAATGAATAAGATATTAAGAATTATTCAAGTTGTCTCTGTGCAAGCCCATAGAAACGTCCTTTAAGCAGCATCAAGTCATCATAATTTCCTTCTTCCAATATTTTACCTTCTTCAAGGTATATTATTCTATCGGCATTTTTTATTGTACTTAATCTGTGGGCAACTACAATTCTAGTAACTTGCAGTTTATCCAAACTTTCAGTCACAATTGCCTGTGTCCTGTTATCAAGCGCAGAGGTAGCTTCATCAAAAATCAATATTTTAGGCTTATGAACCAATGCTCTGGCTATCATTAGTCTTTGCCTTTGTCCTCCTGAAAGTGTGCCTCCATCTTCGCTTACGATTGTAAACATTCCCATTGGCATACTTTCAATATCTTTATCCAAAGCTGCTTCTTCGGCAGCATCCCATGCATCATTCAATGTTAAATGAGGTGATGAACCAATAATATTAATAAATATAT
>JAUWQL010000010.1 GCA_030611105.1 Bacteroidales bacterium | reverse complement strand
ATTCTTAAAGCATCTTGTGTAATACTACGATCGATATCTTTTCGGGCATCATTAAAATGATTCACACATATAGCCGCGACTTTTGCTTTTTGAGAATTTTCAGCAAGTAATAATTCTACAGATTTATCGGCAGATTCCATCCTGCCCGCTGCATTAATTCTTGGACCAATTTTAAAAACAATATCTTCAACAGAGATATTCTTGCCTGCCAAACCTGATAAATTAATAATCGATTTAAAACCTTCCCTGGGATTTTTATTTAACTGTATTAATCCGTAATGAGCAAGTATCCTGTTTTCATCAACAATAGGAACAATATCTGAAGCAATACTAACAACAACTAAATCGAGATAAGGAATCAATTTCTCAAACCCGATGTTATTTATTTTAGCATAAGCCTGAACAAGTTTAAATCCTACACCACAACCCGAAAGGTCAGGAAACGGATAATTACAATCTGATCGTTTCGGATCTAAAACAGCCTCTGCTTTAGGCAACTCATCTCCCGGAAAGTGATGATCGCAAATAATAAAATCTATACCATTCTTTTTTGCATAATCAATTTTCTCATTGGCTTTTATTCCGCAATCCAGTGTTATTATCAATGAGTAATCATTTTCCTGAGCATGCTGAATTCCTTGTAAAGAAATACCGTATCCCTCACTATACCTGTCAGGTACGTAATACCCAATATTATTGTAAAATTCTTTAAGAAATGAATACACCAATGCTACCGATGTAGTTCCATCTACATCGTAATCGCCATAAATCAGGATATTTTCATTATTTTGAATTGCTTTCTCGATACGCTCAATGGCCAAATCCATATCTTTCATTAAAAAAGGATCATGCAAATCATTGAGTTGGGGGCGAAAGAAAGCCCTGGCTTGATCAAATGTTCTAACGCCTCTTTGAGTTAAGAGGTTTGCCAGTACAGGTTCTATATTTAATTCATTTGCCAGTTTCTCATTTTCTTCCTTGCTCCCTTGCTGCTTTAGCACCCATCTTTTTTCCATATATAGTTTCCATCTTTTTTTTTACTTTTTAAAGGTAGCCTCTAATAATTCCTTTTTTTCAAGAAACAAATATAATGAATGAGATGCAAGACACAAATTTTTTTGAATAGCCATAGCTATTGAAGAAAATTTTAACGAAGCATATCGTTTATTATATTTATTCCCATTGGGTTTTCATAGTTTTTCAAATACTACTTCTAATTTTTTTACATTATCCCGATAGTGTTTCAAAAATTTTCATTGTCTTTAAAAAACTATGAAAATCTTGATGTAAAGGAATTATTAGAGGCTACCTTAAGTTCATCCCAAATACTTCTTCCATTTTTACTTTTAAAACATCTTTTACTTTTTCAAAATCTACTTTTTCACCTAATTCCTTCTCCATCGATGTTACTCCCTTATCAATAAATCCACAAGGGTTAATATGATTAAAATATTCGAGATTGGTGTTTACATTAAAAGCGAATCCATGCATTGTAATAAATCGACTTGCTTTAACACCTATTGCACAAATTTTTCTTACTTTGTTAGTTTCTGTTTCGAGCCATACTCCTGTTGCTCCTTGCAAGGACTCCGATTCAATACCAAACTCTTTTAAAGTAAGAATAATTGATTGCTCCAAGTTAGCTATATATTGTTTCACCTGCAAATTAAAACGCTCAAGATCAATAATCGGATATCCAACTATTTGTCCCGGACCATGATAAGTTATATCTCCTCCTCTATTTGTCTTGCAATATGTTGCTTGTATTTTATTTAAAAACTCGTCATTAATTAATAAATTGTTTTGCGTTCCACTTTTACCCAAAGTATAAACATGCGGATGCTCACAAAAAAGAACTTTTCCCTCAATTTCTTTCTGTTCATTTTCCGGAAGCTCTCTATTCTCAGCTTTTATTTTAATATAATCAGCAAATACCTTTTCCTGATAATCCCAGGCATTTTTATATTCAATTAGTCCTAAATCTTCAAATTTTACATCCTTCATCACTATAATCATTAATGTGCACAAACCTGCCTGCCGGCAGGCATGGCATGATTTTCTGCCTTATAAGACGACCTCACCAAAGGGCTACTTTCAACAAACTGAAATCCTTTTTCCAAACCAATTTTTCTATATTCTTCAAATTTTTCAGGCGTAACATATTCTTTAACCTGAATATGCCCCATAGTTGGTGCCAAATATTGACCAATAGTCATTACTTTACAACCAACAGCTAAAAGATCATCCATAACTTGCAAAATTTCTTCTTCTGTTTCTCCAAGGCCCAGCATAATTCCTGATTTAGCAGTGATTCCTGATTCGGCAATTTGTTTTATTACTTGTAAACTACTCTGATATTTCGCCCTGCTTCTAATCTGAAGTGTCAATCGTTCAGCCGTTTCCAGATTGTGTGAAATAACTTCAGGCTTCGCTTCTATTATTGTATTTATATCTTTTTCAACACCATCGAAATCAGGAATAAGTGTTTCAATTGTTGTTTCAGGATTAACTTTTTTAATTGTTTTGATTGTTTTTGCCCAAAGTAAGGCTCCTCCATCATCAAGGTCATCACGGTCTACCGAAGTAATAACACAGTGCTTAACATTCATTAATTTTACCGATTCGGCTATCCTGTTTGGTTCATCCCAATCAACAGGAAGTGGTTTTCCCGTTTTTACACCACAAAACTTACATGAGCGGGTACAAATTTCGCCTAAAATCATGAATGTAGCAGTTCCCCTGTTCCAGCAATCACCAATATTAGGGCAATTACCACTTGTGCAAATAGTATGTAAATTATATTTATTAACGGTGTTTTTTACTTTAGAATATGACTCGCCCTTTGGCATCTGCATTTTCATCCATCGAGGCAAACGTTGATTATTTGTTTTTCCTGATTCCATACCCACTCTTTGAAAATCAATAATTACATGCAAAATTAAAGTATTCTAAATAAAAACAATTACGATTATCTATAATAAAATTTAAATAAAATCATCTTATTTGATTACTAGATGAATATGATATTATCATGTTTGGTATATTAAAACTCCATGTTCAGTAAATACATATGGCAATATTCGTCTTCCACCCCAACTTGATGTCGCAATTTGCGATTTCAAGTTATCAAATTCATTTTTTGTAAGCTGAAACATAAAAATGGATGCTATTTTAACATTGCAATAATTATATTTGTAAATATTGTAGATGAAAAACAAAATATTTAGAAAGGAAAGCTGGCGTAATGAGTATTTGAAATTTATTTCCAGTATATTTTCGTAGCATTATTACTGCGTGACGGTTATAGTATTGTAGTAGCAGAACCGTAAATTAATAAATTCTAAATCAGGAAAAACACCATCAAAAAAGACGTTTAGAGAGGAGTACGTCCAATTTCTTAAAAAATTTGAGAATTGAATTCGATGAAAAATTTCTTTTTGATTTTATTGATAATATTTAACTCCTACGGAGTAAAGTTTTCGACGTGTTATTTACTACAAAACTTAATGCTCTACGGGCAATAATTATAAATAGATAATTTATTTTTTAATCTTACCTTTGCCCTGTTTTTTTGATAAAAGTTAAATATTGAATTTGTATGATGAATTTAGAATTAAGCGAACAAGAGATTATTCGCAGGCAATCACTAGAAGAATTAAGGAAATTAGGGATTAATCCTTACCCTGCTGCTAAATATGAAGTGAATACTTCATCAGAAGAGATCCTTTCTAAATTCGATCCGGAAAAGAATAATTTCCAGGAAGTTAGCATAGCAGGAAGAATCATGAAAAGAAGAATTATGGGAAGTGCCTCATTTGTTGAGTTACAAGACGATAAAGGCAAAATCCAGATTTACTTTAAACGTGATAATATTTGCGCAGGCGAGGATAAAACATTATACAACACAGTATTTAAAAAACTTTTAGATATAGGTGATATTATTGGTGTAAAAGGAAATGTATTTATTACCCAGGTTGGTGAAACGTCTATAAATGTAACTGAATTTATCGTTTTAAGTAAATCAATCAGGCCTCTGCCAATAGTAAAAGAAAAAGATGGAAAAGTTTACGATGCCTTTTCTGATCCGGAACAAAGATATCGTCAGCGTCATTTGGATTTAATTGTAAATCCTGAAGTTAAAGATGCTTTTGTTAAAAGAACTAAGCTTACCAACTCAATGCGTGAGTATTTAAATGGCAAAGGTTATCTGGAAGTTGAAACTCCGGTTCTACAACCATTATATGGAGGAGCTGCTGCACGTCCGTTTAAAACATATCATAATACTTTAGATCAGACTTTATATTTAAGAATTGCTAATGAGCTTTACCTGAAAAGATTAATTGTTGGTGGTTTTGACGGGGTGTATGAATTTGCTAAAGATTTCCGTAACGAGGGAATGAGCCGTTTCCATAATCCGGAATTTACACAAATGGAACTTTACGTTGCTTATAAAGATTACAACTGGATGATGGAAACCGTTGAAGAAATGGTTGAAAAAATTGCTATAGATATTCATGGAACAACAGAAGTAAAAGTCGGGGAAAATATAATCAATTTTAAACGTCCATGGAAACGATATACTATGTTTGAAGTTATCCGTGAATTTACCGGAATTGACATATCGGATATGGATGAAAAAGAGCTATTCGAAACAGCTGAAAAACTTGAAATTTCTGTTGATGAAACAATGGGTAAAGGTAAACTGATTGATGAAATTTTCGGTGAAATGTGTGAGTCAAAATTGATTCAGCCAACTTTCATAACAGATTATCCGATTGAAATGTCTCCATTGGCAAAGAAACATCGTAGTATTGATGGGTTGGTAGAGCGATTTGAAGCTATTTGTAATGGAAAAGAAATTTGCAATGCTTATTCTGAATTGAATGATCCGATCGATCAGCGTGAACGGTTTGAACAACAGTTGATTTTAGGCAAACGAGGTGATGAAGAAGCCATGGTACTTGACGAAGACTTCTTAAAAGCTATTGAGTATGGAATGCCTCCTACAAGTGGTCTAGGCATTGGTGTTGATCGTTTAGCAATGATAATGACTAATTCACCATCTATCCAGGATGTACTTTTTTTCCCTCAGATGAGACCGGAAAAGAAAGCTCAAAAAGATGATGTATCAAGCTATACTGAATTAGGGATTCCTGAAGAATGGGTTCCTGTAATTCAAAAATCAGGTTATTTAACTGTAGCAAGCATGAAAGATTCTAGTCCCGGAGCTTTACATCAAAAATTGTGTGGTACAAATAAAAAGCATAAATTGGGCTTGCAAAATCCCAGTCAGGATGATGTAAAAGGCTGGATTGAAAACATAAAATAATCTAAATGAAGCAAAAACCAAAAGTAGCAATTTTAGGTGGAGGTAGCTGGGCAACGGCTATCATAAAAATGCTTCTCGAAAATATTGATGATATCAATTGGTACATGAGAAGTACCGAAAAAATTAATTTTATAAAGCAACATAAACACAATAATTTCTATTTAAGCTCTGTTACTCTCGACACCAATAAGATTGCTCTATTTTGTGATATAAGTAAAGCTGTTGAGAATGCTGATATTCTGATTTTTGCTATTCCATCGGCATTTTTAAAAGACGCACTACATAATCTTAAAGTTGATATAAGTGCTAAATTGATTGTTTCTGCAATTAAGGGAATTGTTCCTGATGATAACTTGATAATTGGAGAATTCTTTAATCAGCAATATAATGTACCACTGGAATCATTTGTGGTTATTTCGGGCCCTTGTCATGCCGAGGAAGTTGCTCTGGAAAGACTATCATATCTGACAATGGCATCTGAAAATTTAAAAAATGCACGTTTAATTGCAGATCTGTTAAGTACACAATACATAAAAACCAGCATTTCTGACGATATTTATGGTACAGAATATTCTGCTGTATTGAAAAATGTATTTGCTGTTGCGGCAGGAATTTGTCATGGTTTGGGTTATGGTGATAATTTCAATGCCGTACTTATTTCAAACTCGATACAGGAAATAAAACGTTTTGTTGATGCTGTTCATCCTATTACACGTGACATACAAAGTTCTGCATATTTAGGTGATTTAATGGTCACAGCTTATTCACAGTTTAGTCGCAACAGAACTTTTGGCAATATGATTGGTAAAGGCTATTCTGTTAAATCGGCTCAACTGGAAATGAACATGATTGCAGAGGGCTATTATGCCGTGAAATCTATCATGGAAATCAATAAAAAATATATTGTAAACATGCCAATTACCGAAGCTGTATATAATATTTTATATGAAAAAATATCTCCTGCCATTGAAATAAAATTATTAACTGAAAATCTTAGATAAATTATTAAACTTTGTTTGTCATGAAACATTTACAAGTTGATTTGAAAAATGCATTATCGTTTATTGACAAGAATAATTTTAATAACTATGACAAACTGGTTAAAGATCAGAACGAAAAATTAATTAACAAGACAGGTAAAGGAAGCGATTTTTTGGGTTGGGTAAACCTGCCAAATAATATTTCAAGCGATCTAATATCAGAGATTAATGAAACAGCAAAACAATTGCGAGAAAAATCAGACGTAATTGTGGTTATTGGAATCGGAGGATCATATCTTGGAGCAAAAGCAGTTATTGAAGCATTATCAGGACAATTTGATCATTTAAAACAAGAAAGAAAAAATCCACACATCCTTTTTGCCGGTCAAAACTTATCAGAAGATTATCATTATGAGCTTTTAGATTTTTTAAAAGATAAAAAATATTCGCTCGTTGTTATTTCAAAGTCGGGTACCACTACAGAACCAGCCATTGCCTTTCGCTTGCTTAGAAAAGATCTTGAAAGCAGATTTGGGAAACAAGAAACTTCAAACCGAATTATTGCAATAACAGATGCTTCAAAAGGGGCTTTGCGAAATATGACGAAACGAGGAAATTATAAGTCATTTATTATTGATGATGATATTGGTGGTCGATATTCTGTATTAACTCCTGTAGGATTACTTCCTATTGCCTGTGCTGGTTACAATATTGAAGAACTCCTTAATGGTGCAAAATCAATGTTTGAAAACTCCCAAAACAATTCGTTTGAGAAAAATCCTGTTTATCAATATGCTGCGATAAGACATGCACTTTATTCGAGAAATAAAACAACAGAAATTCTTGCAAACTACGATCTCAGATTAAATTATATTGCTGAATGGTGGAAACAGTTATTTGGTGAGAGCGAAGGAAAAGAAAATAAAGGTATTTTCCCGGCAAGCGTAAGTTTCACTACGGATTTACATTCCTTAGGACAATATGTTCAGGAGGGCTTACGAAACATATTTGAAACAGTGATTTCGGTTGAAAAAACTAAATTCAGCCTAAAAATACCTGATGATAAAAACAACTTCGATAAGTTAAATTATCTTGCAGAAAAACCTATTGATTACGTAAATAAAATGGCCGAGCTAGGTACAAGGCTTGCACATATTGATGGAAATGTTCCAAACATTAAAATTACGATACCCGAAATAACAGAATATTATATCGGTCAACTTATATATTTCTTTGAAAAATCTTGTGCAATAAGTGGTTATTTGCTGGATATCAATCCTTTTGATCAGCCAGGTGTAGAAGCTTATAAAAATAACATGTTTGCTTTGTTAGAAAAACCGGGGTTTGAGGAAGAAAGCAGGAAAATAAAAAATCGTATCAGTTAATTTTCAATTTTAACATTAATTTTTGAAAGTTTGTCATTAATCAAAACCATTTTATTCATATTCTTGAATGAAAAAAAATCTTGATCTTCGTTTAGAAAATAATATATTTTCAAAGTATTTTTTAGGATTTCCCGGCTTTCACGTAAATTATTCTGTTCTAAAAGTATATCTCCTTTTTCATTTAGAATTTCGGCCAATGAAACTATCTGCTCCGAAGATAATCCCTTTTCCGTTTTTAAAACATCAATCAAAAAATCTTCCGAAACAGAATACATAAAATCCGAATCGCATTCGAAATAATTTAATAAAGTTTCATCAATTTTTTCAAGCGCCTCTCTAAATCGACCTTTCTTTCTTAATTCAATCAATAAGGAAAGCACTTCTGATACTTCATCAATTAACTTTAATATTTTTTTGTTTTCCACTATTTAATTAAAGTTTTAGATTATTAAATAGTAAGATGGTTGGTACTTTAGGTTTAATGTAAATATATAAATCTTTAATAAGAATGTCGAGTTTGAAAAATGTTTTTTGACCAACTAATTAAATTTATATATTAAAATAACTTCTGGTCACGTAAAACCCCTTTCAATCAATAATTCTCTTCATAAATTCCTATTCTTCTTTTTTTTTAAATTCATTTGTTTATTTTTATCAGCGTTAAAAGAAAAAATTATGTTTGCAGATTCGTTGGTTTTACTTGATAATATACACTTAAATTTTAATTCTGAGGGTTTATTCTTTTTAAATATTACTCTTGCTTTTGTTATGTTTGGTGTAGCACTTGAACTAAAAACAGAGAAGTTTAAAAAAGTTTTTGCCAATCCTAAATCAGCAATTATAGGTATTGTAGCTCAATTTCTCCTTCTGCCGCTCCTGACACTCGGTTTGATTTTAATCATTAATCCTTCACCTAGCATTGCATTAGGTATGATATTGGTAGCTGCTTGTCCCGGGGGAAATATTTCTAATTTTATGACAGCTTTAGCTAAAGGAAATACCGAATTATCGGTAAGCCTGACAGCAGTTGCAGATTTCTCGGCAGTAATCATGACACCTCTAAACTTTGCATTTTGGGGTGGTATTTATGCAGTAATATATTCTAAAGGAGCAGGATTAATAATCCCAATTGAAATTGATCCTATTGAAATGTCTAAAACTATGTTTATTTTACTTGGTGTTCCTTTAACCATTGGAATGTTATTTTCATATAAATTTCCAAAAACCACTTCGATAATTGTCAAACCAATTAAAATTGCCTCAATAGTTATTTTTGCCGGTTATGTAATTGTAGCCCTTACCTTAAACTGGGAGTATTTTTTAAAGTATGTACATTTAATTTTTTTAATCGTATTTATACATAATGCCCTCGCATTAATGACCGGATATTCCATAGCATCACTTTTTAAACGTAATAAAACCGATGTTAGAACAATAACAATTGAAACGGGCATACAAAATTCAGGTCTTGCTCTTGTTTTAATTTTTAATCCCAATTTATTTAATGGCCTGGGCGGCATGGCATTTATTGCTGCTTTATGGGGAATCTGGCATATTATATCCGGATTAGGTATAGCTACAATAATGTCGAAAAAACCAATTAAAAATAATTAATTAATAAAATATGACTATAAGCAGAGAAACTATTGAGAAAAAACATCCAGTGTATGGATTATTAAGACCTTATACTGACAAAGTTACAAAAATATATTTCAGAACAACAGTTTATAATTTCGAAAATGTACCAACAGATGATATCATAATATATGCACCAAATCATCAGAATGCTTTAATGGATGCTATGGCGATACTGACAACTATTAAAACGCAACCAGTATTTTTAGCAAGAGCCGATATTTTTAAAAAGAAAACAATTGAAAAGCTTTTAACCCTTTTTAAGATTTTACCTATTTATAGAATCCGTGATGGTAAAGAAAGCCTGGGATATAACGATGCTATTTTTCAAAAAACAATTGATGTATTAAAAAACAAAAACGGTCTGGTTATTTTACCTGAAGGTGCTCATGCTGGATTAAGAAAATTAAAACCTTTAAAAAAAGGTATTTTGCGAATTGCATTTGAAGCAGAGGAAGCAAATGATTTTAAGCTAAATATCAAAATTATTCCCGTAGGACTAGACTGGAGCAATTATATTAATTTCCGTAGTAAATTGTTTGTTTATTTTGGAGAACCAATATGTATATCAAATTACTACGATGAATATAAAAAAAATCCTCCACGTGCAAGAAATTTGCTTCAGAAAAAACTATCTGAAGAATTAAAGAAATACATGATTCATATCGAAAATGAGGAATATTACGATATGTTTAATGATATCAGGTATATCTACCTTCCTCAGATGATTAAAAAGATGGGGTTTGAAAATAAAAAACAACCCAACCAGCTTTTTGCCCAGCAAAATATTATTAAACAGTTAAATGATTTTGTAGACAAGAATCCGGAAGAAACAAAAGAATTAAATGAAAAAACTCTAAGATATTCAGAACTCCTTAATAAATTAAAATTCAGGCATTGGGTTATTCAAAAACCTAAATTCTCTACTTTAGGAATTATTAGACAGGCCTTACTGGCAATTCTATTCTTGCCGTTATATTTATATGGTGGCATTTTAAATTATTTACCTTATAAAATTCCTGTTTGGGCAACAAAAAAAGTAAAAGACTTGCAATTTTTAAGTTCGTTTAGATATGTTATCGTATTATTTCTTTTCCCAATTTATTACATAATACTTATAATAGCAGGGTTGTTTGTATTAGAACCCTGGTGGCTGCAAATTGCCGTTCCTGTTAGTTTGCCTTTCGCAGGATTATTTGCGTTTCATTATTATATTGAAGTTAAAAAAATGTTTGCCCGATTAAGATTTAATCTAAAAACGTGGTTTAAAAATAAAGATCTAACCGAACTAAAAGAACATTATAAATTTATTGTTCAAAAGATGGATGGTATTGCAAAATAAGAAAGGGAGCTATCAATTTCAGAACTTCTGACTTAGCGTAAAGGCTTTGTCACGATTGCCGGCTGTCATATATCATTTTTTTGAATATCGAATAATGATTAACGAATGTCGAATGATGAAGTTAAGTGCAGTATCAGAACTCCTAATCCAATTATTATAAATTAGTGTTTTATAAAAAATTAGTAAAAAGCAATATTGTAGCTTTGTCGCCAAATTAATATTTCAAATTCATTAAAGCTTAATATCAACAGTATAGTATTTATACAACATGATATTACGATACTCAAAACAAAAAATACGACACAAAATTTTTTAGTGGATCAGGATTTAGCATATAAGCATAACGACAAATCTTAAATCGATATTCAGTGTTCGATATTCGATATTCAAAGCGAAACGATGATTTACGAAGAGAAATTTCTAATATGTTGATATTTAGCCACTAGGTCAGGAGTTTTGAATTTGCGTCTCTTATCGATAAGAATACGCTATTCCGTATAAAGTTACAGCAGGAATCTCGCCAAAAGCAACATTTGTTTTTTTATCAGTAATTAAAACGATGTTGGCATTTACTAATGCTGCTTTTCTTCGAAGAACAATTGTTGCGGTTCTTTCCAGGGATTTTGGAGTCGAATATCCCCTGTCGCTACCCTCAGCTTTTGCTTCCAGCTTGGCAACTTCAATTAATCCCTCAACATCATCAGGATTTTTCGTTACTTTCACTTTTCGATAATCGCCAACCTCACGAACTTCGGGAGCTGTTTCGTTTAATATTTCAACTTTACCTGTTTTGTACTCAATTTTATGAACCAATCGTTGATCCATTTTTTTTACTTTAGTATCACCCGGTAAAGAATAGTATAAATCGTTTAAGTATATTTTTTTTACATCAACAAACATTTTGGTGCCATCATGCTGATATATAATATCTGATTTTTGTTTTTGTTCAGCATTTTTTTTCGTGTCGTTTTTTATTTCTGTGTCTTGATTTACAATCGTTGTGTCAGTCTCTTCAGGGTAAATAACCTGCGCTGTAATATTATTACTAATCAAAAAAAATGTAATTAAAACAATAACTATCCTTATCATAACTGTTTGTTTTTAAATTATAAATTAGCAAAAACAAAAATCAATATTATACAAAAATACTAGATAAATAAAAATATTCAAGTTTAGTACGAATTAAATCCAAAATCATACCAAAATAAAAAGCTGCTCTCCCGATAGCTATCGGGAGAGCAGCTTTTTTAAATCAAAGAAATTTATATTATTTTAAATTTTTCTTTTGAATAAAATCGTTAACAGCCTGTGCTAAATCAGGTTGGCCAATTTCTTGTAAATCATAACCTACTTTTACGATTGGCTTGTTAATTTTTACGATTCTGCTAAGATCAATTGGAGTAGCAATAACAACAACATCGCAAGGAGTTTTGTCTATTGTAGTTTCCAAATCTTTTATTTGCTCATCACCATATCCCATTGCAGGAAGTAATGTTCCAATGTTAGGATAAATTTTGAAAGTTTCTGCTAATTTACCAACTGCAAATTCTCTTGGATCAACCAACTCCGCAGCACCGCATTTACGAGCCGCAACAGTACCAGCACCAATTTTCATTTCACCATGAGTTAATGTTGGTCCATCCTCAACAACAAGAACTTTTTTACCTCTTACTAATTCTGGTTTATCAATAGTAAGCGGAGAAGCTGCATCAACAACAACTGCTTCAGGGTTAACTTTTGCTATATTATCGCGAACGATTTGAATAGCATCAGCATCAGCAGAATCCATTTTGTTAATTACAACATAGTCAGCTATGCGTAAAGTAGCTTCGCCAGGGTAATATGATAATTCATGACCTGGTCTGTGTGGGTCAACAACAGTAACCATTAAGTCAGGTTTGTAGAATGGGAAGTCATTATTTCCACCATCCCAAAGAATAACATCACAACCATCAGGATCATTTTCAGCAGCTCTTACGATAGCTTCATAATCAACTCCTGCATAAATTACATTACCGCGCACTACGTGTGGTTCGTATTCTTCCATTTCTTCGATAGTACACTTATGTTTAGCTAAATCTTCAACAGTAGCAAAACGCTGAACTTTTTGAGCAACTAAATCACCATAAGGCATTGGGTGACGAATAGCAACCACTTTTAGTCCTTGCTCCATCAATAATTCAATAATTCTACGTGAAGTTTGTGATTTACCACAACCTGTACGAACAGCACCAACAGCAATAACCGGTTTGGTACTTTTGATCATTGTTCTTTCAGGGCCCAATAAAACAAAGTTTGCACCAGTAGCATTAACTAATGCACTTAAATTCATTACTACCTGATAAGGCACATCACTATATGAAAATACGCAGTCTTCAACTGCCAATTCTTTAATTAATCTGACTAACTCATCCTGAACATAAATTGGAATTCCATCAGGATATAAACTTCCCGCTAATTCAGCAGGATATTTTCTTCCGTCAATATCTGGAATTTGAGCAGCAGTAAAAGCAACAACATTATAATCTGCGTTGTCTCTGTAATAAGTATTAAAGTTATGGAAATCTCTTCCGGCGGCTCCGATAATAAGAACATTTTTCTTAGCCATAATTCCTCCTTTTTTATTTTAATTGTTTATTTTTAAATAATTGTCAGACAAAGTTATATTTTAAAGTCATAATTCATAGTTTAACTACATAAAGTTTAGGCTGTGAATTGCTTAAGATTTTTCACAATCTTTTAATTCAGTGATAATTATAGGAATCTATTAAAAAAGAGAGAACATGTTAAGAAACATGTGTATATTGATGACAGATTTTTTGTTTGAACAATTTATAATAAAAATATGCTTTAATTTAGTATAGAAATCAATTGCTATATAATAAGACAAATGAACTTTCTTGCACATATATATCTTTCCGGAAATAATGAAGAAGTTAAAATCGGCAACTTCATTGGAGATTATGTGAAAGGAAGTGCATATCATATTTATCCTGAAAAGATAAAAGAAGGAGTATTATTACACAGATTTATAGATTCTTTCACAGATAAAAGTACGCATACACTTGATGCTAAATCATTATTTGCCCCAAAATACAGAAAGTATGCAGGAGTAGTTATTGATATTGTTTATGATCATTTTCTTGCTGCTAACTGGAGTAGGTATTCTTATGTAACTCTAAAAGATTTTATTGATGATTTTCATGAGTTGCTAATTAAACACAATGATATGCTCCCAACAGAAGCACAAAATATTGTTCCTAAACTAATTCGTAATAAGAGGTTATATTCATATAAAGATATTGAAGGAATTCGATCGGTATTAAGTACAATGTCGAAGTATACTTCATTGCCTGACCATTCAGATTTTGCCATTGAAGTTTTGAAAAATAATTACGAGTTTTTAAAACAGAATTTCCTCTTGTTTTTTTCTGATATCATATATTATATAAAAACAGTGCATAATGTAGATATTAAAGGGATTTAACGCTTATTTTAACATATTATAACTTTTATTTCTGCTCATTTTTTAATATTTTAGCATTTTCTGAAAAGTCCTTTTTTGATTTTGATTCCTAATGTAAAAGGATTTATATAATCTGCATTTTAAGTTCTATTAACAATATTGCAGACTAGATTTTGAATTATCTAAATTGATAAGAGAGATGGCCAATTATTTAGCAGAAGAAAAAGTTCAAATATGTCACAAGTCACAAATTAAATTAGATCAGTTACTTGATGAAAACCCAAGACTTAAAGAAATATTGTTTAATTCAGAAAATGAACTTGAGGTAAATCAATCTATAAAAGAATGGGCTGAATCGGAGCTAAAAAATAACAAATTAGCTTTCAAATACTATAAACAAGAAGTTTCAGGGCGAAAAATTTTTGAGAAAATAAAATGGCAGGAGGTTGCTGCAATTCGAATTCTGGATTATATCGATCATACCAATCAGGTATATACAGATCTTAATGTACGTGGACAAAAACGTACAAACACACCATTTAAGATTTTATGGCTTGCCGCTAAACTTGGAACCGGTGGCGGTAAATATTGCTTTTTCTTAGATATGTTGGAATTATTCAGACAATTTTCTGGTCGAAAGAAATACAGGACGCCTTCGAGAGAACAAATTGAACAATGGATGAACAAACATCCATCGGGATTGGATCGGGATATTATAGAAAAAAGGCAAAAAAATAAAGAACGAATCATTAATATCATTATTGATTTAATTGATTCGGGTAAAATAACAAGCGCCAGATTTTATTTCGAACCGGGATTATCATTTGAAGAAAAAACAAATAAGATAAACGAATGGTGGAATAGCAAATTATTTCATCTGAAATTTGCGGTAAGAAATCCTGAGTTACTAAACAGGATGCTTGATTATTCATTGGATTCCGAAACAATGTCAATATTAAAAGAAGCTCAAACTCAGGGCATTCCTTTCTTTGTTAATCCATATTATCTTTCACTGCTAAATCCGGATAAAAGAAAAAAATCATATGCCGATGCAGCAATACGGGATTACATTATTTATAGTAAAGAATTAGTTAACGAATTCGGACATATTGTTGCCTGGGAAAAAGAAGATATTATTGAACCAGGAAAACCTAATGCGGCTGGCTGGATACTTCCATCAACATATAGTGTTCATAGAAGATACCCTGAAGTTGCTATTCTTATACCGGATTCTATGGGAAGAGCTTGCGGCGGATTATGTGCATCATGTCAACGTATGTATGATTTCCAAAGAGGCAACTTAAATTTTGACTTAAAAAAACTTGAACCAAATGAAAAATGGCCTGCCAAACTTGAGCGTTTATTAAAATATTTCGAAGAAGATACTCTATTGCGAGATATCTTAATTACAGGAGGTGATGCCTTAATGAGTTCTGATAAGTCATTACAAAAAATACTTGATGCTGTTTATGAAATGGCTTACAGGAAGAAAGAGAAAAATAAATCTCTTGAAAATGGCAAAAAATATGCTGAAATGTTACGGGTAAGATTAGGAACACGGTTACCTGTTTATCTTCCTCAAAGAATAACTAACGAGCTTATTAAGATACTTTCAGATTTTAAAGAAAAGGCATCTAAAATAGGTATTCATCAGTTTGTAATTCAAACACATTTTGAATCGGCAATGGAAATTACTCCTGAA
Organism: Bacteroidales bacterium; assembly: GCA_030611105.1. Classification (GTDB taxonomy): domain Bacteria; phylum Bacteroidota; class Bacteroidia; order Bacteroidales; family UBA12077; genus UBA12077. The sequence goes on along the minus strand of JAUWQL010000010.1, from coordinate 29,013 downwards.
GTAAAAGAGGGAATACAAAAAATTGTAGAAGCCGGATGGACAATAACAAATCAGCATGTTTTTACAGCAGCATCTTCGCGCAGAGGACACACAAATAAATTACGAAAAGTTTTAAATGATATTGGAGTTATTACTTATTATACTTTTTCTGTAAAAGGCTATATGGAGAATTATAATAATTTTGCTACTAATGCTCGTGCTGTTCAGGAGCAACTGGAAGAAAAAAGGATAGGAAAAATCCCTCAGAAGTATATAGAGCTTCTAAAAACCTATCAGCTTAATGCAAACAATATAATAGAAAATATTAATTACTTGCGCGAACAAGAAGACCTGCCTTTTTTAGCGACCGACAGAAATGTGCTAAACCTTCCCGGAGTTGGAAAAAGTCTTACTTTCAGAACTGTAGGCATTACACGTCGAGGGCGAAGAATATTAAAATTTGATCATGATTCAACACGTAATCACAGTCCAATTATTAATAAAATGGATGATGTTATCATTGTCGAATCAAAACCTATTGGCGAATACCTAAGACAATTAGAACGAATGGGAGAAAACCGTGAAGATTACAGTACAATATGGGGCTATTCAATCGGTGAAACAGAAAGCAGATTCCCTGTTTTTGAATATCCTAAATACAGTTTTGAAATCACAAAAGAATTTTCAAATTTAAAATTGTAACTTTTATTATTTTAGAAGCTCTAACCTGCTGGCATCCAGTCTTAGAAAGATAAAAAGCAAAATGGTAAATGCCCAGAGAGACGATCCTCCGTAACTAAAGAATGGTAATGGAATCCCGATTACAGGAACTAAACCAATGGTCATCCCAATATTAATGACTATATGGAAAAAAAGTACAGATACAACACCATACCCGTAAATTCTGCTAAATGCTGATCTTTGTCTTTCTGCTATTCCAATTAGCCTATACAAAAAGAAAACAAAAAGAGAAACAACAAAAAATGTTCCTATAAAGCCCCATTCTTCACCAATGGTACAAAAAATAAAATCAGTACTTTGCTCAGGCACAAAATCAAATTTTGTTTGAGTTCCTCTTAAAAATCCTTTTCCATACAATCCTCCTGAACCAATTGCAATCTTCGATTGATTTACATTATATTCAACACCATAGGGGTCTGATTCCAAGCCTAAAACAACATTGATTCTTTTCTGCTGATGCGGCTCAAGAAAATTATTAAACACATAATCAACAGAATAAGTTAACAGGACAGAACCAATCAAAAATATAAGAAGTAAAGCAATATTCTTTATTTTATACCTTATCGCAAGAATAATATATACTAATCCGGAAATGCCTAATGCTCCGAGAATAATATAATAGTATGACAATCCCTTACTTAACACTTCGTTAACACCATACAATACCACTGAAGTTAAAAACAATATACCAATACCAATACCAACATTTTTAAGTCTTCTGTTCAAAAACCAAAATATAATAAATACTATTGCAATGGATAATAAAATTATTATCAACTTTTCAAGTACGAGTGCAAGAACAAATAAGATAATAACAAATAAGCCCAAGAGCAAGATACTTTCGGAAATACCCTCGCGATAAAGAACAAGTATAAAAACAAAATAAACTAATGCAGAACCAGTGTCATTTTGTAATAAAATTAATAACGAAGGAATTAAAATAATTGCAGCAACACGAAGATATGATTTTAATGTATTTATTTGAACATTGTATGAACTCAGATATCTAGCCAATACCAATGCAGTAGCTACTTTAGCAAATTCTGCAGGCTGGATACGAAAACTACCAATTTCAAACCATGATTTAGCACCATGAACTTCCTTGCCAAATATCAACACAGCTATTAACAGCAAAATCATTAAGCCATAAACAAAGTAAGCAAAATATGAATAAAAGTTTATGTCAATAACAAATATGGTAAATGCAATAAGCAATGCTGCAGCGATCCAAATTAATTGTTTACCATAACGCTGAGAAAAATCAAAGATACTATGATGATCTTCGTTGTAAACAGCTGCATAAATATTTATCCAGCCTACAAATACTAAGACTAAATATATTGCAACTGTCAGCCAGTCGATACTACTCCATATGTTTACTCGTCTCTGCATTGTAATTTATTTCCGCATTTAAAATATATTCTTCCCACCACGGAACAGAAATTGAATCATTTAAGTATTCCTCCATCATCAATTTTGCAGTTGGTGCAGCCCATGTACTACCAAAACCACCATTTTCGATATACACGGCAATAGCTATTTTAGGATCTTCTTTAGGGGCAAAAGCTATAAAAATAGAATGATCTTTGCCGTGAGGATTTTCAGCAGTTCCTGTTTTTCCGCAAACAGTAATTTCCGGTATTTGTGCACTACGGGCTGTACTCCCACTTCCGGATTCTCCATTAACTGCCATATCCATACCTTCAATCACTATTTCAAAATAATTTGAATCTATTTTAGTATAATTTTTCTCAAAAAATCTTTCATCCAGTTTGTAGTCACCTTCTATTTCCTTAACAATATGGGGTGTATAATAATAACCTCGATTAGCAATCGCTGCGGTCATATTTGCCATTTGCAACGGAGTTGTACCCAGCTCGCCCTGGCCAATTGCCATTGATATAAGTGTTAATGATCGCCAGCCTTTTTCTCCATAAATACGATCATAAGTTTGTTTAGTTGGTACCAAGCCCTTTAATTCATTATCAAAATCACTATTCAAATATTCTCCAAAACCAAAAGACATGATATATTCTCTCCATTGATCAAAAGATTCCCGAATGGAAGGATACTTTTTATTATCTAATATACTTCTGAATACATTACAATAATATGTATTGCAAGACATTTGAATTGACTCAATTAAATTCAAAGGCGATCTGTGTATGTGACAACCAAGTCTTAGATTCCTTGCATAATATGCTCCGGCACATTCGTATTTAGTGTATGGAAAAAGAGTTTTTTCCTGTAATCCAATTAACGCATTAATAACTTTAAATGTTGATCCCGGAGGATATTGTGCCATTAAGGCTCTATTAAATAATGGTTTTAAAGTGTCTGACATTAAAGTTACATAATTCTTTGTTCTTATGCGGCCAACTAATAATTCAGGATTATATGTTGGGGAAGAAACCAGTGCCAATATTTCACCTGTCGATGGTTCTATAGCAACAATACTTCCAATTTTATTTCTCATTAACTTTTCGCCATAAGCCTGTAAATCGCTATCAATTGTAGATATAATATTTGAACCAACTTTAGCTTTTTTATCTAATCTGCCATTTGCATAAGACCCTTGTATTCTATTATGTACATCTACCAAGTACACATTAACACCTTTTTGCCCACGCAAATATTCTTCATACGATTGCTCAATACCACTAACTCCAATATAATCACCCGATTTATAATATTCGTCACTTTCGATAATTTTATTATTAACCTCTCCCACATAACCCAATAAATGAGCTCCATTTTCTAATGAATATTTTCTCAATGTTCTGGACTGGACAAAAAACCCGGGATATTTATAAAGTTTTTCTTGTAAGTTAGCATATGTTTTCGAGGAAACTTGCTTTAAAAAAATCGATGAATTATAAACTGAAAATTCCTTAGCTCTCTTTAAAGCTTCATCAACATACTCTTTTGAGATATTCAATATCTGACAAAACTCCGTGGTATCAAAAGGTTCAAGTTGCCGTGGCACCACCATTAAATCATAAGCAGCCTCATTATAAACAAGCAGTTTCCCTTCCCTGTCGTAAATTAAACCACGAGCCGGAAATTGTGTAACATACCTGAGAACATTATTGCTGGCAGTTAATTTGTAAGTGCTATCGACTACCTGAAGAAAAAAAAGTTTTATAATATATACCAATCCTATAAGGATGATAATAACGCGAATGATATGTCTTCTGTTAGCAAAAGAATCCACAATAAAACTTTGTAACAAGCATAATTACCGTCTGGTGTCTTTACGATAAAAATACTGACTTATTAATACTAATATAATTGTAAATATAGAGCTTAAAACAACTCTTGCAAATGTGGCAAAAAAGTCTGAGAACCGTAATACTTCTATAAAAAATAAAAAGAAATGATGAACAAGAATTAAAATGACAGCATATCTGATAAACCAATTAGCACCATAATATCTAAGTTGTGGTAAAGTTTCTGATTCATACCCGTCTCTCGGCGAAATTACCTTTAAAATATATGGCCGTAAAAAAGCCATAAAGACTGTTGCCGAACTATGCATTCCAACCGTACCTGAAAATAAATCGATAGTTAATCCTAAAGTGAAAGCTATTATTAACAATAACCATTTAGGAGTTTCAAAAGGTAAAGCTAAAATTAATAAGACATAAATATAAGGATTAATATACCCACTAAACTGAATATTATTCAGAATAAATACTTGTAAAAAAACAAGTAAAATAAAACTTGCCAGATATCTCGGAAATAATTTAATCATTTTTCACAGCTTGATTTTCTAATTCTAACTTTTCGATTTGAAGTAAATTACCAATTACATTTACATTACCAAGACTTTTAAAATCAGTAGATAACTTTACTTCTATTTCGTAAAAACTACCCTTTTTTTCTTCAAAATCACTAATATAACCAATAAGAATCCCTTCCGGAAAAATTGAAGAAAACCCACTGGTTATAATTGTATCACCAACCTGAATATCTGCATGTAATGGGATTTCATTTAAAATAGCAGTCTGATAACCTTTCCCATCCCAGTTTAAAGAGCCAAAATATCCATTTTTCTTAATCTTTGAACTAATCCTTAAATCAAGATTTAATAAAGATATAACGGTTGCATAATTCTTTGAAACTCCTTTTACAATACCGACAATGCTTCCATTTGAAACTACTGCCATTTCAGGTCTAAGTCCTTGTTGATTTCCTTTATTAAGAGTAAGAAAATTATGTTTTTTATTTATCGAATTATTAATTATACGAGCTGATGTATACATATAACGTTGATTAAATATTGTATCGTTAACAGAACGAAAAAATATCTCGTCCGATTTATATGTTGATTCGATAATATTTAATAAACGGTTATTCTCCTCAGCCAATAGTTGATTTTCTTCAGCTAATGACAAATACTGTTTTAGGTTTGTAGTTTTCGTATAAAAATTCCCCGTAACCTGCCTTGTAAGATTTACAAATCTGGCTTTATGAAAATTATTATTATTTATAAGAAGATAAATAGAAAAAACCTCGATAAGAATGAATAGAAGTAAAAAATGTATTCTCAATAAAAAATTAATCAAACTTCTCATATTCTATTCACATTATAGGATTTTCTTATCTCATTAAGAATGGAAATTTATCAACGTTTTTAAGTGAAATTCCTGTGCCTCGTGCAACAGCATGTAAAGGATCTTCTGCTACGCGAAACTGTATTCCAATTTTATCTGTTAATCGTTTAGCTAATCCACGCATTAATGCACCACCTCCCGCTAAATAAATTCCATCATCAACTATATCGGCATATAATTCAGGTGGAGTTTGTTCCAGCACACTAAGGATAGCTGTTTCAACTTTTGACATTGATTTATCCAAACAATGAGCAATCTCCTGATACGAAACAGGAATTTCGACTGGCATTGCAGTCATTAAATTAGGTCCTCTAACAAGAAAATCTTCAGGTGGATTTTCTAACTCAGCCAAACATGATCCAACTTTTATTTTTATTTCTTCCGCAGTTCTTTCTCCAATTTTAATATTATGCTGATGTCGCATGTACGCCTGAATGTCAGATGTAAAAGCATCGCCTGCAATACGTATTGATTTATTACTTACAATTCCTCCAAGAGCAATTACAGCAACTTCAGTTGTACCACCTCCAATGTCAACTACCATACTTCCCTTAGGTTCTTCAACATCAATACCCATACCTATTGCAGCAGCCATTGGTTCGTAAATCATATAAACATCACGTCCACCTGCATGCTCCGAAGAATCACGAACAGCTCGCATTTCTACTTCAGTACTACCTGAAGGAATACAAACAACTATTCTTAACGAGGGCGCAAATAATTGCGATTTTCGATTAATCATTTTAATCATTTCCCGAATCATTAGCTCGGCAGCATTGAAATCTGCTATTACACCATCTCTTAATGGTCTGATAGTTCTAATATTTGTGTGTGTTTTACCATGCATCAACCGAGCTTTTTTACCAATAGCAATAAGCTTACCGGTAGCTTGTTCTACAGCAATAATTGATGGTTCGTCAACAACAATTTTATCGTTATAAATAATAATAGTATTAGCTGTTCCCAAATCAATAGCTAATTCCTGAGTAAAAAACGAAAACAATCCCATTACGTGTTATATATTTAAATTAAATCCCTTGTTTATATTAATGTTTAAAATGCCGTGTTCCTGTAAATACCATTGTCATTTCGTGCTCATTGCAATAATCGATCGATTCCTGATCTCTTACCGATCCTCCGGGCTGAATAACCGAAGTTATTCCTGCTTCGTTTGCTATTTGCACAGAATCAGCAAAGGGGAAAAAAGCATCCGATGCCATCACAGCACCATTTAAATCAAACTTAAAATTATTTGCTTTTGTGATAGCTTGTTTAAGCGCATCAACTCTTGATGTTTGTCCTACTCCGCTTGCACAAAGTTGTTTGTTTTTAGCTAAAACAATTGTATTCGATTTTGAATGTTTTACTAATTTATTTGCAAATAATAAGTCTTCTACTTCTTCTTTCGTTGGAGCTTCTCTGGTTGCTGTTTTTAAATCATCAGCAATTTCCATTTTTAAATCTTTGTCTTGAACAAGTGCTCCATTTAACATTGATCGATATTGTTTTTCAGGAAAACCAAACATTTTCTGAATCAATATAATCCTGTTTTTCTTTTTCTTTAACACCTCTAAGGCATCATTAGCATATGATGGTGCAATAATTACTTCAAAGAAAATTTTATCGATCTCGATTGCAACATCCTTGCTTACTTCTTTATTAGAAATTAAAATACCTCCAAATGCAGAAATTGGATCACCAGCTAAAGCATCATTCCATGCATCAACCAAATTATCTCTTGATGCAATACCACAAGCATTGTTATGTTTTAATATAGCAAAAGTTGTTTCGTCAAATTCAGCAATTAACTGAACAGCAGCCTCAATATCTAATAAATTATTATACGATATTTGCTTGCCATGCAACTGATCAAATACATCATCTAATTTCCCGAAATAAAATCCTTTCTGATGCGGATTTTCTCCATAACGCAATTCTGTTCCTGAAATGGAGCTTTGCTTAAACACAGGTTTTTGTATATCTCTGTTAAAGTAATTAAAAATCGCAGTATCGTAATGCGATGAAATACTAAATGCTTCTAATGCAAACTTTTTACGATCTTCAATTGAAGTTTCTCCATTTTTTGCTTCAAGCAAGTCTAACAAATCCTGATACTGATTTTTTGAAGGAACAATCAGTGTGTCGTTAAAATTTTTTGCTGTAGCACGAATTAATGAAATACCTCCAATATCAATTTTCTCAATAATATCTTGTTCGCCGGCTCCTGAAGCTACCGTATCTTCGAAAGGATATAAATCAACAATCACTAAATCAATTTCCGGAATCTGGTATTGTTCAAGTTGTTCAATGTCGGAATTATTATCTCTTCGAGCCAGAATGCCGCCGAATACCTTTGGGTGCAACGTTTTTACCCTGCCTCCCAAAATTGAAGGATAATCCGTAAGATCTTCCACCGCAATTACAGGAACTCCAAGTTTTTCGATAAACCGCTTAGTTCCTCCGGTTGAATATATTTGTATGTTTAATTTATTAAGTTTTTCAATAATCGCTTCTAAATTAGCTTTATCAAAAACCGAAATTAATGCTGATTTGATACGCTTTAAATCGCTCATTTACATATTCTTGTTAAATTCTGACAAAAATAATCAAAAAAAACTGTAAAATGGTAATTAGATAAGTTTTAATATTTGCAAATACCCTGCTAAATAAACTATTCTAATAATTGTTCGAAAATATAAATAATACATCAAAAAAAAAATCACATGTCGTATATTTGTTAAAAATCTTTTTAAAATTATTACTGAGGTTGATATGCTATTTTTAAATCTTATAAAAGAGAGTTTTCTATTTGCAGTTAATGCCCTAAAAGTAAACAGGTTAAGAACTTCACTGACTTTACTTGGAATTACAATTGGAATTTTTGCTATTATTTCTGTTTTTACTGTACTGGATTCTCTGGAAAACACCATCCGAAATAGTTTATCATCATTGGGCGATGACATTATTTATGTTCAGAAATGGCCCTGGGCACCTCCTCCGGGAGAAGAGTATGCCTGGTGGGAATATTGGAACAGACCTGTTCCAACAATTAAAGAGTATGAACAATTTAAAAAAAGATCTGACAGAGCAGAGATAATAAATTTTGCTGCATCAACTCTTCGAAATGTTAAATACAAAAACAATACCCGGGAAGATGTTATTATCTGGGCAAATTCGCACGAATTTGAACGAATAAGAGCATTTGAATTAGAAGATGGCCGTTATTTCACTCCTTTCGAATCGGTAGCCGGTAAAAACATTTGTTTAATTGGCCATCAGGTAGCAAAAGATCTTTTTCAAGGTATAAATCCAATTGGAAAAGAGATAAAGATTCAAGGACGAAAAATCATGGTAGTTGGATTAATTGCTAAAGAAGGAAAAGATATTCTAAATAGTGGTGGCAGTCTTGACGAAATGATTATTCTCCCAATTATTTATGCCAAAACGTTAATGGATATCAAAAGTGAAAACACTAATCCAATGATTATGGTAAAAGCAAAACCTGATGTATCGGTAGCTGAATTAAAAGATGAGTTAAGAAGTATTTTAAGATCAACACGAACTTTAAATCCAAAACAAAAAGACAATTTTGCGTTGAATCAATCCAGCATTTTAAATTCTGCTTTAAACAGCATTTTTGGTGTAATTAATGTAGCAGGTTGGTTAATTGGTGGGTTTTCGATACTTGTTGGAGGTTTTGGAATTGCGAATATTATGTTTGTTTCTGTAAAAGAAAGAACAAATCTAATCGGTATTCAAAAATCCTTAGGAGCAAAACGAAAATTCATTTTATGGCAATTTTTATTTGAGGCAGTAATATTATCTTTAATTGGCGGTATAATTGGCTTATTACTAATTTTTATTGGAAGTATAATTGCATCAAATAAGATTGAACTAGAAATAACATTAACCTTGGGAAATATAATTCTTGGTTTATTAATTTCTGCAGGAATCGGAATTGTTTCAGGGATTTTTCCATCATATAAAGCAGCCAAATTAAATCCCGTTGAGGCAATTAACACCACTTTTTAGTTGTTAAAGGTAACCTCTAAATAACTCGTTCGCATCAAAATTTCCATAGCTTTTCAAAGGCAAGGAAAAGCTTTGAAGGACTATCGGGATAATACGAAAAGCTTTGACAAAGAATTTGGAAAGCTATGGAAACCCTACGGGAATAAAGATAACAAACGATCTGACTGCGTTATATTTTATTTTCAACAGCTATGGCTATTCAAAAAAAATATGCCTCGCATCTCATTTATTATCTTTATTTTTTGAAAGAAACGAATTATTTAGAGGTTGCCTTAAGTTAAATCCATGTTAAATTACAACTCATTGATCTGTTTTTTTAATATGATTATATATATTTGCATTTTAACACATCAATTATTAATACCTAAAAAGCAAGATTATGATTAAAAAAGCATTGGGGATACTTGCAATTGCAAGTTTATTAGTTTCGTGCGGAACACAGCAAAAAAAGGATAAAGAATGTACTGAAAAGGATGCAATAACTGTTGATAATTTATTAGCAGAGATTACAAATTATATCGATAAAGATATAGTAGTTATTGGAACGGTAAATCATGTTTGTGAGCATGGAGGAAAAAGAATGTTTATTATGGGTAAGGATCCTGATATAGCAATTAAGATTACTCCAAATGATGAGATCGGTATATTTGAAAAAGAATTAGAAGGCAGTCATGTAATTATAACAGGAATTATAAAAGAATTACGCATTGATGAAGCCTATGTTGCTAACCTAGAAAAAGAACTTTCCGAAGGTGCTGATAGCGAAGCAATACACGATCATTCAGGAGGAGATGATGATGAAGATCCTGCTCGTCCGGCAGGCGAGCATGCCGAAACAGAAGTTGACAGTTCAAAAATTAAGCAAATTGAACATATGAAAACTCAAATTGCAGAATCTGAAAATGGTTATTATTCACAATTTTGGGTTGAAGCCAGTAAATTCGAAGTTAAGGAATGTGACCATGATCACGAGGATGTTGAAGGCGATGCTCATCATGACCATGCAGAAGGGGAAGAACACGATCATGAGCATGCAGAAGGGGAAGAAGATAGCCATTAGAAGATAAGCCGATTAAATAAATGAATCAAATTAAGATTATTAACCCTGCCAGAGTTTTGTTAAAAAACTGTTAATCAATTTGTGTAATTTGGAATTTAAACAAAAATAAACTCTGGCAGGGTTTTTAGACTTGACTTAGAAATTATTAAATTTGTCCGAAAGTTTTAACAATTTTCGGACATTTTTAATTACAAGAAATAATGAATTTAAGAAAATTAAATAGAAACACGCATCGTGATTTAGGTTATATATTTTTTTTTATAAGCATAATTTATGGTCTGTCGGGTATTGCATTAAATCATATTGATGACTGGAATCCGAGTTACATAATTAAAAATACTGAAGTAAGTATTAAAGCCGCTCCACTAAAAAAAGATAACTTAAACCGTACAAATGTAATTTCATTGCTTGAAGATATTGCTCCCGGAGAAAAATATAAAAATCATTATTTCCCTAATGATAACACGCTTAAAGTGTTTATTAAGGATGGAAACATCAATATTGATTTAGAAACAGGTCATGGAAGTATTGAAACTTCGAAACGCCGACCAGTATTTCACCAATTTAACTATTTGCATTATAATCCACGAAAATGGTGGACAATTATTTCTGACATTTATGCAATTTCGCTAATGCTTCTAGCCATTACAGGATTATTTATACTTAAAGGAAAGAATGGAATCACAGGACGTGGTGCCTGGTTAACCGGACTGGGAATAATTATTCCTATTATTTATCTTTTATTATATTATTGGAAAGTTTTTTAAAAGAATGTAAAAAAGGCTCGGCCAATCATCAAATAAATAAACAATCCCATAATATCGTTAACTGTAGTAATAAACGGACCGGTTGCCAAAGCAGGATCTATTTTCAATTTATCTAAAAACATTGGGACATAAGTTCCAAAAATAGATGCAAACACAATAACCGAAAATAATGCTGCACTAACTGTTATTGTTAATGCAAACGAGTCGCTAAAAAAGTAATTATAGGCAAAAATAACTGTAGAAAGAATAATCCCGTTTATTGTTGCAACACCAAGCTCTTTAAATAATTTCCTTCCCATACTTTCAAATCCCATTGAATTACTTGCTAAAGCCTGCACAATTATGGAAGATGATTGCACTCCTACATTTCCTCCCATCGCAGCAATCAGCGGAATGAAAAATACCATATTGGGATTAATTCCTAAATCAACTTCGTAAACACCCATTACCAAAGCTGCTATAATTCCTCCAAACAAACCAATAAACAACCATGGAATACGTGCTCGTGTATGTACCCATGCACTATCTGAAGATTCAACATCCTGAGTAATACCCGAAACCAACTGATAATCACGTTCCGCTTCTTCACGAATAACATCTACAATATCATCAATGGTAATCCGGCCAACCAATCTGTTTAAAGCATCAACTACAGGTAGTGCAACCAGATCATATTTATCCATTATGTTAGCTACCTCTTCGGAAGGAGTATCTGTTTTAACCAAAATGATATCAGTATTAATGATATTAGCAATTTTCCTGTTTGATGCTGTTACTAATAATTTCTTTAAAGATAAGGTTCCCTTTAAAACTTCGTTATCGTCAATCACATATACATAATAGATTTCATCAACATCTTCGGCTTGTTTACGCATTTCTTTAAGGCAGGTCATTATATTCCAGTTCTCATTAACTGTAATTAACTCTTTTGCCATTAAACCACCGGCTGAATCCTCATCATAATTCAGAAGATCAACAATATCGCCTGCTTGTTCAAGGTCATCTATATGCGATAATACTTCTTCTTGTTTTTCTTCAGGAAACTCACCAATAACATCGGCAGCATCATCAGAATCGAGTTTTTCAATAAAATCAGCAATATCTTCAGTTGGCAGAACTTTAAGAAATCTTTCACGATCTTCTTCTTCTAACTCAACCAGAACTTCAGCAGCATCCTCAGCGTCAAGCATGACATGAATAAAACGTGCTTCATCAATACTAAGCTCATCGTAAATTTCAGCAATATCGGCAGGGTGAAGACCCTTAACTAATTTAAAAGCACCAACCTCATTACTCTTTTCGATATGATCACGAATCTGATCAATGAATTCTTTGGTTAATTCGAATTGCATAAGCCGATATATTTGAGTTGTTAATTATTTCTATTCTGTATCAATAAGGTTTGTAAGATAAATAAAATCTTCAACATTTAATTGCTCCGGTCTCTTTCCAAAAATTTCATTATCGGTTGGTAAATTTACCAAAATACTTTTTAAAGAGTTACGCAATGTTTTTCTTCTTTGGTTAAAACCTAATTTTACAAGCTTAAAAAATAATTCTTCGTTACATCCAAGTTTGTCTCTTTTATTTCTTTTTAAATGAATAACAGCAGAATTTACTTTGGGTGGCGGATCAAAAACCTTCGGGCCAACCGTAAATAAATAATCAATATCATAAAAAGTCTGCAACAAAACACTTAATATCCCATAGGTTTTATTTCCATGCGACGCCTTAATTCTTTCAGCAACTTCTTTCTGAAGCATACAAACAACATTCATAACCAGATCGCGATTTGCGAGTACTTTAAAAAATATTTGACTCCCGATATTATAGGGGAAATTCCCGATAATGGTCATTGGATTACTAAAAATCTCTTCCAAATCAAATTTTAGAAAATTCCTGAAAATAAGTTTTTCGCCCAGCAAAGGATAAGTCGCCTGTATATATTCATAAGCTTCAGAATCAATTTCAATAGCATAAAAATCAATATCTTCTTTTTTAAGCAAAAGAGATGTCAAGACTCCGGTTCCCGGGCCAATCTCGAGAACAGTTTTTTGTGGTAAACCATCAATGGCATCAACAATCTTTTGAGCAATATTTTGATCTTTTAAAAAATGCTGACCTAAACTCTTTTTGGGGCGAACGTAAGACATATAATTAAAAATAAATAATGAATAATTATGAATTGATTTCAAACCCAAAACTTTGAATTTTAAACCTGTCTGTCGACAGGCAGGCTTGAAACTATTTTGCTGTAAAGATCGAAAATCTTAAACCAATATCAAACAATATAGATTCTTCTTATATCTTTGACATAATTGAATGAACATTTTAATGAAAAGCAAAACAAAAAAAATCATAGCAAGCATCGTTTTAATATTGCTGTCGTATGGTTTTGTTATATTCAAAATACTAAACTTCAAGGAGTTAAAGGAGGTAAATTTCTCCTCACTCCATTTTTCATCTTTTTATTTATTAATATTTTTAGTTGTTATATTATTAATGTTTCTAAACTGGGGTATAGAAACGATTAAATGGAAAATTTTAATTGATAAAATACAGCCATTTTCTTTTTTCAACGCATTTAAAACCGTTTTTGCAGGAATTACAATTGGTATTTTTACTCCCAATCGGATTGGTGAAATTGGCGGAAGGGTTTTATTTATGGATAAAGGGAAACGAACTTTTGGAGTTTTAGCTACAGGAATTGGAAGTTTCGCACAATTCATTACAACAATAACCACAGGAATTTTTGGTTTTATTCTATTTTTATTGTTATTCCCAAATAAAACTACAATCAACTCAATATTTAATAAAATCTCGGCAATTGGATTTTTACTTATATTATTAATCCTGATTTGGATTTATTTTAATATTAAAAGAATTAAACCAATCTTATTAAAAATTCCTTTTTTTAAAACCCGCACAGAACAGCTTGAATACTTCTCGGAAACAAAATTTATCTCATTACTTAAAATCCTTTTATTAAGTTTTGTTCGTTATTTTATTTTTATAAGCCAATTTTTTCTTTTACTGATTCTCTTCAATATTCATCTGACATTAATTCAGGCATATATTTCCATTAGTCTTATATATTTATTTGCAACTTTAGTTCCGACAACAACCCTTGTTGAATTAGGAATTCGTGGTTCTCTTGCCATTTTCTTTATTGGAATGTTTTCCAATAATATCTTAGGAATCATTTTATCCACCACATTTTTATGGTTAATCAATTTAGCTATTCCTGCCATCGTTGGTTCTGTTTTTTTCGTCAAAAATAACCTTTGATCAAACAATTAAATTCTTACATTTGTATAGTTAAATATAAATACATCTTTTATTCTAATACATATTAATTAAAAGAATTATAGATACAGTAAACAATTTTATATACTTAGTTGTTTACTAATAACAAATCGGTTTCGGAAGCAGGGTTAATAACAAGGTAATTTTTCTCATAATCATTTTCTTGAACGCTTCCGGGGCCGATTTTAATTTACAATTAAAATCAAAACCACTTTTCCCCTGAATTTCTTATTTCAAAATAAAATAATTGTATTATTGCCCTTCATTAATATTTATGGAATTCGTTTTAAAAAATAAAAAACTATTTGCTTTGGCCTTCTGGATTTGGATAGCTGTTATACTTTACTTCACATTAATTCCAAATAGTCCAAAATTAAACATAGATATAAAAAATCAAAGTTTTCGATTGGATTATATTCTACACTTTCTGGTATATTTCAGCCTGGCAATTCTTTATTTATTTTGGAAGGCCGATAAGTATTTCAAAGTAAAATCGAAACACCTGGTTTACTTCTTAATAGGAGCGTTAATTTTATCGGGTATAAGCGAATATGCTCAAACCTATATTCCCGGGCGGACGTTTAACCCTATTGATTTTTATTCGAATATAGCTGGAATTGTTATTGGGATTATTGCACCTAAGTTGGTTTTGAAGTGAAATTCTTTTATTACATCTAATTCTTATAAATCTAAAAAGATACAAGTAAAAGACACCAAAATAGAGTTGGTATTTTATGATTATTTAATTTTAAAGTAATCAATTAGTAAATCAAAATTCTTTTTATGCCGAATTAAATTTTTCCGAATCTCAATGCACGATTCACTATCGAATTGAAAGTCTTCTTTCCCATACTGCCCCTTCAATATAAGTTTCCCTTCGACTTTTTCGGCTTTGGCATGAGCGAACTTATTTCTAATATCAATCACGTGTTCAAAATATGATTTGTTGATTTCTAGAAAATTTAAAATTACTCCGTTAGAATCTTTTTTCCTATATTCTTCCATCAAATCCCTAAAAATTCTCCATTTCCTGTTTGCCTCAATAAAGCTAAAAATGTTTTCAAAACCTATTTCTTCATGTTTTTGTCTGAATCTTTCAGAGCTTTTATCTAGAAAGTCAGATGTATAATTTTCGATTATAGCATCCAAATCTTTTTTGCTTTTATTAAGTTTATTTTGTATTAAATACAAGGTTAATTCCTCTATTACTACATCAAGTTCGCCAGTCGCAGCAGTGATTAGACCTCTAGTAGCATTTAATTCAAGAAGTTTATCTAAGGTTAATTCTATTAATTTTTCTATACGATCCATCAAAGTATCTCTTCCATAGTGAAAAGAAATTCTATCAACAAACTTCAACCTATCCATTACCGTAGTTATACTTTTAAAGTCGGTTTTAGCAGAATAGAATAAAATTTCAGTTAAAATATTTTGATTCCGAATATGTTCAATTATTATGTCTCCTGTTGTATCGTCCAAATTGTAGTCAGATATGATAAGATCAAATTTCGTTTGTTTAAGATGGTCGTCTAATTCAGATTCATTAAATAATGTTACAATGTTAGGTTGAAACCCTAAATCCAATAAAAACTCTTTCAAGTTTTTGATTTGATTTCTATCTATATATTCCTGTAAATCATTGTCAATCCATAATATATTGTAATCTAAGTAATCTAATTGCATGGCTATTTTTTGAAGGTTATTAAAAACTCAACTCCTTTTGTTGTTTTATTATTTACTTGTATAGTTCCATTCATTTTTTCAACAATCTCTTTGATATGGAATAGCCCAAGACCTGAACCTTTTGTTGTAGTAAAACCAAAATCGAAAATATTATCAATAATGTTATCTTTAATCCCATATCCATCATCAGAAAACGATAAGGTAATCGAATCTTTTGTTAACTCACTCCATTTTATTATTAGATTTTTAGCCCCGTTTTTAAAAGAGTTATTGGTTAAATTATCAATAACAATAATCAAATCTATTGGATTGAATTTTAATTTAAACTTTGCATTCTGGGGGGTATCAAACGATACATTCAAAAGTTCTCTATTATTCTTCAAGTCATCCCGAAGTTTATAAACATTTTCAATGTACTCATTTACAAAAGATACAATATCCTCTTCCAGTCGCTTTGAATGAATGTTGAAATTGACCTTTTTAAAATATTTTGCAAAAGAGTTAATTTTTTGATTTTCTTCACTCAGTCTTATAGCTATTTTCATTATTTCTTCTTTGCCAGCTCCTTTGTTTATAGTCTTCACCAAGCTTTCTATATCCATTTTAATAAAGTTTGTTGTAAGCCCTATATGATGAAGAATACTCTCTAAATTTTTAGTATCGTCACTTATTTCATCTTTTAAAAAATTGTTTTGCCCAATTATGTATTCAAGTTTTTGCTGAATCTCTTTCCTTTGTTCTTCCTCTATTATTGCTTTAGTCTTTGCCTTTTCCGAGTCAGCTTTAGTTTCTCGTATGGCTTTCTCGATTTTTTTTGCTTCTTTAACTAATTCCGGATTTCCTGATTTTTCAGCTGCTTTAGAAATATTTTTGATAATCTTATCAACACTTTTATATTGCTTTTCGGTAATTATATCAAGGAAATCGTTGTCGTATTGAATGTCAATTATATTTTTGGAATTTATATATCCAGATATTAACTCTAATATCTGAATTTTAACGTCTTTGGGCCACAATTCAGGACTTACTTCTCCTGTATCCTTATCTATCCTCTCATCTCCCCAACGAATTATATTAACAACATAGTTTTCTAATCTTTTTAATACATAATCGTAAAAAAAACCTGCCAAATCATTATAGGTTGAGGTTTTTATAAGTCCCCCATCACGACTTGTTGTTTCTCTTAATTCGGGTTGCTTTCCACTAATTTCTATACGTCCAATTAAATCACGATTTCCTAAAAATCGTTTATATCCTTGTGCTTTTCTTTTATCTATTTGAAGCAAATCTTCACCTTCTTCTCCATATGGATAAATACGAAACCCATTTTTATACATGAATACTGAACCATAACGAACGGAATGTATTCCCATTGTTTTTGTAAAAGCATATTTTGCCTTTCTATTTAACTGAAATAGATAGACACTTATATTTTTAAGAGTAGGAAATGGATTGTTTTCTTTTAAATAATATATTAAATCTCCCCTGTCTTGTAGTGTAGTTTCAATACACTTTCCTTCAGGACTGATTTGTACAAAAATATTTGATGTTTTTATTTCAAGAGTTTCAAAGATCCGGTTTTTAATAACTCCATTAACTATTTCCCAATCACTACGCTTTCCACCTTTTCTATTTGGAAGTATATCTGTGGAGAGTTCATCTTTAGCAATAATATCTATTGAGAAGTTTTTACTATCATTTTCCTGATTAGGATTGATAAGTTTTACAAGTGATCTTTTTAAAGCTAATATTCTTTTCCTGTCCCATTCATCCCTAAGACCAGTTATTTCAAGAATAGTTCCGTGTTTGATGTCATAATCAATTGTTTTCAGTTCTTGATGAGAAACTTTTATATTGACAAACTCCTCTTCATCAGCATTTTCAAATTTCTCCCAATTGACAATTAGATTTTCAATATTAGCATTAGGTTCATCTTTAATTGAAATTAGATTTAGATATTTCCCAAGTCGGTCACATGAAAATCTCCCAACACCTTTTGCTCCTGCAAAAATCCGTTTGGTTTTTATTTTATCTCGATAATCTTCATTTTCCTTTCCTAACCGTTTTGCAGAATAAGCCACAAAAAGCCATTTATTTTTAAGGTCTTTGTAGTTCATCCCTTTACCATTATCAATAATGATAATTCTTGTTTTAGTAGACTCGTGGTTATTCTCAAATACTACATCCACTTTTGTAGCATTTGCATCAAAAGAATTTTTCACTAATTCAAAAACTGCAACAAACTCATCAGTAATCAATTCTTTACCAATAAGGTCTTTTAATGCTGCACTTATTTTAAAAGTTTCAGGATTAGCCATTGATTAAATTCTTTAACACTGTTCCTGCTTGCTCCCCAAACAAAGGAGGTATTGCATTTCCTACTTGGGTATATCTTGGCACTTCTACTTTTCTCAGTTTTCCACCTGTTGTATATTTTGCCTTGAATTCAAACCAATCTGGGAATGATTGTAGTCTAGCACACTCTCTAACCGTTAATATTCTTGGTTCACAATAATGAACATAGTCATCAGGATGTGATGTTATAGTTGGTGCAGGAAAATTTTCATCAAAAACTACAATGCTTCTTTTTTTAAGATTATACCTTTTCCTATTCTCGCCTTCAATTTTTTTTCCTTTTGGTGCTTTTTTAAGTAAAGTGTTAAAAAGATTAACAGTTTCTTCTCCATGGTTTGCAAATCTATGACTATCAGGTATCACACCTTTTTCATGGTTTGTTCTTAATAACCTTTGGTAATTACTTTGAGGAAAACCATAAACCGAAGCTGAAAAATCTACGGAATCAGGACATATTACCTTGCCGTTACTTTGTAATAAATCTGAAATTGCATCACTTATATTCTGAGTTAAGCCGAGACCCTTGTTGATTAAGAACTTACCTTTATTTTTCTCTATATTCAAAAAGAAATTTTGTGGTTTAACTTGAAGAATTGATGTTAAATCTTTTCTTATCCCAACAAGAATAAATCGAGTTCTTTTCTGTGGTATTCCATATTCAGCAAAATTTATAAGCTCGCCAAAAACTTCATATCCTGTAAAATCCTTACCAGAACGTTTAAGTGATTTTTGCACATATTCAGAATATCGAATTCCTTTACTTTTATTTTTTTCAAATCGTTGAGTAAAACCCTTAACATTTTCAAAGAAAATCATTTTGGGTTGTACAAGTCGAATAAATTTTATGTATGAATTGATAAGTTTATTTCTTTGATCACTTTCCTCTCTTCTTCCTGCTGTTGAAAATCCTTGGCATGGTGGACCTCCTACCACTAAATCAACTTGGTTTCTTAAACTCTTTAAATTCTCTTTGTGATTCTTTAAAATACAATTAATATCATGTTCTTTCTGCTCCAACCAATCGGGCCACTGAAAATGATTTAATTTATCAATTAGATTATACTTCAATGTTGAAAAAGCAAAAGGACTTTTTTCAATAGCAAAAATCCCATTCCAACCAGATTGATTTAGTCCTAATGAAAGACCACCACAACCAGCAAAAAGATCGATATATGTATGTATATTTTTACCCATGTAATAACAAAAATAATAAATTGAATCAATTATTTAGAATTACTTTCTAACAAAATACTCACAATACTCTGATAAGGTACAAATTTTGCATACAGGTCCTCGTTTTTTACAAACAAGAGCAGCATAATCCAAAATTGCCCAGTTTAATTCTTTTGTTTTTTTAATGTTAACAACTCTGTATGCAAGAGTTTGTAAATAGGGGTCATGCCTTATATCTGCAAGATTTCTTTCACCAAAAAATCTTTCAAGTAGACGAGCCATATTAACATCTAGTAAAGGTGATTTCTTTTTTAGTACATATAATTCATATGCATTTGTGATATATTGCCCCATCATAGGAATATCTTCAACTTGATTTCGAGTTTTAGGAAATCGTCCTTTTCTTTTTTTCAGTTCTTGAGCAAGTTTATAAAATCTAGTTCCGCGTTGATTATATAGTCCTAATGGTTTTATAAAATTCTTTAATTCTTCTTCCGTTTCATTTCCCAACTGCTTCCATGAAGGGTATTTTTTAAAAAATTGAGGTAAAAACTTCGAAACTGTTTCTGCTTTGGTCCTTTGTAGAAATACTTCTGAAATAATTAACTCGTAATTAGTAGCAGAATTTTTTCTCCACAGGAAATATCTACCATTTTCAAAGTACCACTCTAAAAGTTTTTCCTGAAAAAAAATTATACTAGATTCATGTACAACTCTCAACTTTCCCATAAAGTAAAATATATAGTAATCTCAAGTTTAGCAAAATTTTATGTTTGTTTCGTATCTCAAATTAGATTCCGGGACTTCGCCCGGAATGACACTCATTATTTAAATATTTATAATTTTATTATACTAATCTATTTTTTTGTCATTTCGGCACATGCCGGAATCTTAAATATCATTAATAAACTAATCCCACACACCCGCAATGCTCGTATTACAATTACTACATTTCCCGTTTACAATGTTGTTTTGTAAAATGCGGTAGCCTTTTCGTTCAATAACAATCTTTTTACATTTTGGACAAAGGGTATTTTGAGCATTGGAGCCGGGAACATTTCCGATATAAACATAATTCAGGCCGGCATCCTGTGCAATAGCCAGGGCTTTTTTTAATACACTCACCGGAGTTGATGGAAGATGTGTTAGTTTATACATTGGAGTAAACCGGCTAAAATGTAATGGTGTGTCTTTAAAACCATTTTTGTATAACCAGTCGCACATACGTTTTATCATATTCAAATTATCTGTCCATTCGGGAACAATTAAGTTTGTAATTTCTAACCAAACGCCTTCGTCTTTTAATATTTTCAGGGTATCCAAAATAGGCTGCAACGAGCCTGCATTTATGCGGGCATAAATATCATCATCAAAACTTTTCAGGTCAATATTAGCGGCATCGATATATTGAGCCACATCGCGTAGCGGTTTTTCGTTGATATAACCGGCAGAAACCATTATGTTTTTAATACCATTCTGTTTTGCCATTTTTGCCGAATCGTAAAAATACTCGTAAAAAGATATGGGCTCTGAATATGTATAAGCAATAGACTGGCAGTTATAATGTTTTGCCTGTTTATAAACTTCCGGTGGCATTAAGTCGTAATTACGGGTTTCTTTAGGACTAACCTGCGAAATTTGCCAGTTCTGACAATTCAAACAAACGAGGTTACATCCGGCAACAGCCAGCGAGAAAGTCCTGCTTTCCGGTAAAAAATGGTAAAGTGGCTTTTTCTCAATAGGATCAACATGTAATGAGCATGGATTACCATAACCAATCGAATATATTTTACCTTTGTAATTAACACGTGATTTACAATCACCAACTTCATCTTCTTTTAAAGTACATTCGTTAGGGCAAATCAGGCATTTTGCACCGCGTGGTGTATCAATATAATATTTCGATAATTTGCTCCATTTCCATAAATCGTCTGTTTTTTCAGAAAATCCCTTAGTAATTGCATGAACCTTTCCTACCCCCAATGCACATGCACATGAGCCTAAAAACCCATATTTCAGAAATTCACGTTTATTGATTTTATTTCTCATATCCTTACGCTATCTGTATCCAAATTTAATATTGAATAAAGGCAAATGCAAATTATTTTTTGAATATCACTATAGCAAGTATCAAGTTGAAAATTCCGATTACTATTACCGACCATCCAAAACCTAATAACGGGATTAAGTATATCGTAACTAATAACGCCCCGGTTGCAGCTCCCAATAAATCCAATCCATAAGCACTGGATGCAACAGTTCCATAATTATTCCCTGCAATTTTGCTTGCCACAGAAAATATGGCTCCGGTTAAAACAGATATCACCAATAACAGCAATGTAAACAGAATAAACAGAATAATATCGTAAATCTGAATATTTTTGAGCAACACAAAAATAATGGGCAAAGTAAAAGCAAACAAGGTGATCCCTAAGAGTAATTTGCTAAATATTTTCTTGTTAACATACTTAAACTGTTTAGGAAGATAATAAGCTCCATAAGCCAATCCTCCCATAAAAATCATAATAAAAATTCCGACAACAGCATAAACATACCCGAAAACCACCTGAAAAACCAATATTAAAACAATCTCAATACTTGTTCCGGCAAAGCCTGCTGCAAAAACTCCTTTATAAATTGTTCGTGCCCTGATAAAAAAGAAACCCGAAAAAAGTAAGACCAATAAAGCAGGAAGCCAATATTTAATACTAAAATGGCTCATCCAGAGTTTAATCTGACTTTGGTAAAACACCGGACTGAAATTTTTGTTTACAGGAGCTTTTAAATCAATTTGCTCTAAAATTTGTTGACTCCGAAAGCATAATAGTTCATCATCGAAATAATATGTATTCACGTATTCGGTGGGGATATTTTTTTCTTCTATTTTTTCTGCAACCCTGTGCGACAAAGGCGCATCCGATGCCAATAAAAAATCTTCACCGGCAGGTAAAATAAGCACATTTTTAAACTCCGATTTTAAAGTCGAATAAATAATAGATAATAAGTTTTTCGTTTCATCGCTCATATAGTTTGCACTGGAAGAAACAGATAAAGAAATAACAGCTTCATCATTTAAACTCTTTTTTAATAATTGGAAAAATTCCACTGTATAAAATCTGTTTAACTGAATAGTTGATGGTTTGGGTAAATTAATTAAAACTACATCGTACTTTTTTTGATTTTTTTTAAGAAATCGAAGTGCGTCCTTTTCAATTAAATTAAGCAACTTATAGGAATCCACATTAAGATTCTTTTTAGCCATTTTTATTACTTCAGGATTTACATCAACGTAATCAATTGATTTTACGGGATATTTTATAATCTCATCAATAACTCCTGAAATAATTCCGGATAAAACCAATATATTCTCCGGATTTTTATTCTGAATCATTGCCATGTGCACAGATTCTTCTCTTGCAACAACATCGCCTGAAGCCGCCATTAAAATATTATTCTCATAATAATTAATTTGTTCTTCCTGTTGGGTAATTACAAAAATACCGAAAGGAGAATCACTGGTATAAGTTATGGTTTGTCCCGGGAAAGCCAACTCCCTTACTTTTTGATCCAAATTATTTTCTAAAAACAAAAAACTAAAAATTAAGGCCACAAAAACTAATATCCCGGAAGTAAAATAGTAAGTGGCTTTAATACTCATTATAACAGTTAAAATTGCAACTAAAATCATCAGCACAAATAAGCTCTGAAAAGTAGAAAATATCCAAATCAACAAAAAGTTTAAAATAATACCACCAATTAAACTACCCAGCGATTCCCATGCATATACATCGCCAATCTTATTTTCTTTAGTTCTGAATGATTCTTCTTTAGCTAAAAGAGTAAATAGCATTCCTGAAATTATACAGAAAGGACTTAAAATTATCAATGAATAATAAAATACATGAATGATTCCGGCCATCATTCCCGGTGGAAAAAACGTATGCCAAAAAATATGTAAAGCTAAAACAGTAATTGTAGGTAAGAATGCCAATAAACCCAACAGGATTAAAATCCAATGAATCCTGTTTTTATTATTACCAATAAATCTGCTGAGATATGCTCCCAAACCTGTAAGTAACATCCAGTTGGCAAGAATAATTCCAATAACCAGCTCATTCCCATTAAAGAAAGTAAGAAACTCCCTTAATAAAATAACCTGTGTTGCTAAAGAAATAAAACCCGACAATATAACTCCGGGTTTAACAAGCTTTATATCTTTATTTGTCATTCACAATTAAAAATTAGAATACATAATAAAAATCAGATTTATTCGCCTACTTTTGTAAATAAGCAAACAAATTCTGGCAATAGGTAAAAATCCATAATTATTCCTTTTTAATATCTTTTTCGCTAAATACTAAAGCCTCATAAATATATATATCAGCATCTTTCCATCCGTCCCAGCCTATTCTTGCTTTATTTCGGGCACAATAACCTAAGAATTCCTCTTTGGTCCATCCTGCTTCAACTGCTACCTGAGGTAAAAATGTTCCTGTAGCAAATCCTTTTTTAATATAAATTCCATGCCGGCCCATTTCAATTTCATCAATCGAATCTATTTTCTTTAAAGGAGTTAATACAGAAATTTCCAAATCAATTTCACTCATTTCATCTTTTTTAACTGCGGGAAAACGATGGTCTTCGGTAGCTGCAGCGATGGCCATTTTTTGCACAATGGCATGCAATGGCTCATCGGAAACAAAACGGCCAATACATCCACGTAAAACTCCGGCTTTATGTAAAGTAACAAATGCACCGCAGTCGGATTCCATGGCACTTGTCAATTCCGATTTATCAATTTTCAGAATTTTACCTGTAGATAAATACTCATCAATAGTAGTTCGGGCAATCTGCAAAAGTTTTTCCTTTTCCTGATTAGTTAGTTTAAACTGATTTTCTGACATATTTTGTGCTTTTTTCTTTGTAAAAATGATAGCATGATAACCAACAACACGACTTTTGTCGCCTAAAACATCACCTGAGTTTTGATAATCAATATGAATTACTCGTATTCCGGGATCTCTTTCTGTTATATTCAATAAAGTAAGAACAGCCGGCCATCCACATAAACTTGTTACCAGGTTTTCAATATTTGCAGATGCGTTTTCGTTAATGGCATCAACAACTTTAACAACGGAATTAGCCACAATAGCGTCTCCTGTTTTTTTATCCACTATTCTAGCTTCCTCATAATTTGGATAATGCGAAAAATCCGTGCTTATGATAAATAAATTTTTTTCGTTGAAATAAGGAACTAACACTTCTGCAATCTTCTTTACTTCGCCAAGAGTTTGAGTGCCTGTTACGATAGGAACAATCTGAAAATCCTTTTTCATTTTATATTGCAAAAATGGCAACTGTACTTCAAGACTGTGTTCCGCAGAATGAGCATCAGGATTAAAAACAAAAATCTCGTTCTCGTCGATTAGTTTATTGGCAAGTTCTCTGTTTACTCTTACCTTTCCCAAAGGAGTGACATAATCGCCCTGATTATAAATTGATGCTCCATTGAACATTACCCTGTGACTGGAAGCTATAACAAAAATATTTTCATATTCTTTGTACGGATCAATCTGATTATAACTTGATGCAGCAACTTTACCCGAATAAACATAACCAGCATGTGGAGCAATTATAGCCAAAACATTATCGTAAGTTTTTACATACTCGGCCCGTGCAAAAAATGATTCTAATTGGTTTTTTAAAGCCTCCGGCTTATCGGGATAAAACGATCCTGCAACAACAGGCTCCCTGTCAATACAGTTTTGATTTTGCAAATCTCCCGATTGCGAATTACATTCAACAACTATTATGGTTAAAAGAAGTACAATCAGTGGCTTTAAAAAATAACTTATACTTTTCATGATAATATGATTTTAGCTAAGTTATAAAAATTGATGGCTTAAAGCAATAGCAAAATTCATTATGAATTTTATTACTTTTGATAGATATGACAATTGCAGAATATATAGCACTTTCAATAACTGGAATTTATTCTTTAACAATTCTCGCTTTTTCTATTGGTTGGATGAAACTTAGAACCTTTGTAAGTTCAGGTATTTTCGACACAATTCCGATAAGCATTATTATTGCTTGCCGAAACGAAGAAAATAATATTTCACACCTTTTAAAATTTTTATCTAAGCAAACTTATCCAAAAGAAAATACTGAAATAATTTTTGTTAATGACCATTCTACAGATAACACCAGAGACATAATTTCCAGATTTATTCAGGATTTTAAATATATAAAATTGTTTGATCTTCCCGAAAACAAAACAGGCAAGAAAGAAGCCCTGGCTTATGGAATTAAAAATTCCAATTCGGGTATAATTATTACAACAGATGCCGATTGTGCAATGGAAAAGGATTGGATAAACACGCTGGTTAGTTATTACATTCAATTTAAACCTAAATTATTAGTTGGCCCTGTAGCTTTTAATTATAGGAATAATAATATATTTCAGAAACTTCAAGCTTTTGAGTTTTTAAGTTTAATAGGATCGGGAGCCGGTGCAATTGGTATAAATAAGCCAATAATGTGTAACGGTGCTAATTTATTATTCGAAAAATCATTATATGAAAATAGTAATATAAAAAATCATATAGTTTCGGGCGATGATATCTTTCTGATGTTATATGCAAAAAGAATTAATAAAAAGAGCATTCATTTTATTAGGTCGAAAGAAGCCATTGTTTATACAAAACCTGTTAAATCTGTTAAAGAGTTTTTGAATCAGCGTATCCGATGGACCTCAAAAAGCAAAGCCTATCGTGATTTTGATATTGTTTTTACGGCCATGGTTGTTGCTTTTGCGAATTTGGTTTTAGCTTTTAGTTTTGTTTATACTATTTGGGATTTCGCTTTCCTCAATACTTTTATTTTACTGTTCATTATAAAATCTATTTTTGATTTACTTATTCTTATTCCTGTTACAAAATTCTTTCATCCACTAAAATTACTTTGGTTATTTTTTCCTTTACAGCTTATCTATCCATTTTATATTGTGTTTACCGTAATTTTTGGATTAATAGGAAATTTTAGCTGGAAAGGCCGATGTTTTCAAGAAAAAGGATAATTTTAAAATTGATAACTCTCAAGACAAAATATTTATTGAGTCCAGTATAAAAAGGTGTGTATTTGCCACTAAAGCACTAAAACACAAAATCCCATCAAAATTATTTGGTTGATATTCTTTATTTTGTGAAATTTGGTGCTTTAGTGTTTTTGTGGCATTTTTTGTTTTTATATTGGACTCATAATTAAAAAATTCTGATTTTGTTCTCGGGCTTGATGTATAAAATATTTAAAAAACGTAAAACAGAAATAACCGGTTCCCTTAACTATCTTGCCTGGCAAAGGTTCAAGAGAAATAAATTATCGTTAAGCGGCTTGTTTTTTATAATCTTTACTTTAATTATAGGAATACTTGGATATTTAATAACTCCCGATAAAACCGGTTTTGCCAATACCCAAATTCTGGAAATATCTACTAAAAAACCAGGATTTAAATGCCTTATGTTGAAAGTTCAAAAAAATGAACTTCAAGAAGATATCGGATTATTTCAAGAAATGATTTTTGGCAAAAAAGATAAATTCACTTATATCCCTATAAACAATTACTATTTCGAAAATGAAAAATTAATAATCGAAGAATTTAACGATATTTCAGGCGAAGTGCCTTTTTTTAGAGAGTTAAATCCAATAGATGTTATAGCTAAAGTTCAATACGGATCAGAAATAACTTTTAAGGATAATAAGTATTACTACACCGATATTAAAGGAAATCAACAAGAAATATCTTTAAAACAAATTAAAAACAATATAGAAACTAACCATATAGTAACAAAACATTTCATTCTCGGTACTGATCGTTTTGGCAGGGATATGATAAGCCGTTTACTGATTGGAGCGCGAGTTTCTCTTTCTGTGGGATTTATTGCCGTTTTTATTTCTTTATTAATTGGTATTACATTGGGCGCTATTGCCGGTTATTATAAAGGAAAAGTTGATGATTTAATTATGTGGCTAATTAATGTTATATGGTCGATTCCAACTTTACTTATGGTTATTGCCATTACTTTGGTAATAGGGAAAGGATTCTGGCAAATATTTATTGCCGTTGGTTTAACCATGTGGGTTGAAGTAGCACGTGTTGTTCGGGGGCAGGTATTAAGTGTGCGTGAAAAGGAATATGTCGAAGCTGCCAGGGCACTAGGTTTTGGTAATGCAAGAATCATTTTTCGTCATATTTTACCTAATGTAATGAGTCCGGTAATTATTATCTCGGCTGCCAATTTTGCAACGGCAATTCTTCTCGAAGCAGGATTAAGTTTTCTGGGAATTGGTGTACAACCACCTGTACCATCCTGGGGTACCATGATAAAAGAACATTATGGCTATATCATAATGGATAAAGCCTATTTAGCAATTCTTCCCGGAATTGCAATTATGCTTATGGTATTATCCTTTACTTTAGTGGGTAATGGACTTCGTGATGCTTTAGACACTAAATCATAGAAATATGATACGAGTATCAAGATTTTAGATATAATTAATTTGGTATATTAACGGATATATATTAAGGTAATCTCTAAAAATAGTGAAATTCGAGATGCAAGAAATTTTAAAACCTGAGTTTACTATTGTAAATGAGGGATTTAAAATTTTGAAGCAACGAGGAAGTTTGAATTTTTAGAGGTTATCTTAAATAAACACTTTCTTCACATAAGGTGAAGTCGATAACCGGAGCAAGGCTGAATAGTTAATATCAAATTCTAATTCATTTCCTATTTCAATATGGTTTTTGGAATGTAAAATTATTAAATGATCACTGCTTGCTCCAATAACTTTGGCATTGATTCGGGGTTTTATAGCTTTAGTATCAACATCTTGTTCTCCAATACCAAGTATTACCCGATTGATATTGCCAATATTTGTAAACTCAGGTGTATCTCCAAATGCATTTTGACATATTTCTCCATAAGGCAGAGATGGCTTTAATTTGCTTTCTATAACCTCACATATTAAAGTAAATGCATCTGTATATAAATTCGGGATTTTGTTTCTGTGGAGAGTTTCCCTGCCAAATAAAATAGCTTCACCAATTCTTAAATTATTTATATTCCCAATATTTTTAGTAGATAGAAACCATTCATAATTTGCCGAATTTCCACCGGAGACCATATCTATTTTTATATGATATTTCCTACGGATATGATCCACTATTTGAGATAGTTCAGCCATATTTTTCTCTGATGGCTTAATGCCTCCAAAGCAAGCAAGATTTGTACCTATTCCA
>JAUWQL010000075.1 GCA_030611105.1 Bacteroidales bacterium | reverse complement strand
TCTAAGGTCATTTCCGAATTCTTCAGATCAAAAAGAAAAAAATACAACGCATCTAGTAAATGAAGTTTTATTTACAATAATTTCCAGAAATGTTAAAAAACTAAAAGCTTAAATGCGGAGAATTGGCCGAGTGGTCGAAGGCGCACGCTTGGAAAGCGTGTATACCTCTAAAGGGTATCGTGGGTTCGAATCCCCCTTTCTCCGCAATAATTTTTAATTAGTGAATTTTTTAATAATTTTACATACATAAAAATCGTTAATAATTTAAACAGAAAACAAACCATGAAAAAATTATTTGCATTTATAGCAGTTTTTGGGATGCTTTTATTAGGAGCATCATTCTACACAGTTGCTCAAGAAGAAACAACTGATGAAATGACTGTTGAACAAACAGATTCAATGGAAATGGAAGAAGCAGTTGAAGATACTGCAGCTGTCGTTGAAGAAGAAATTGTTGAAGAAGTTGTTGCTGAGGTTGAAGAAGGCCCGGGAATACACAAACAAATTAAACTTAAATTTATTGAAGGTGGACCTGGATTTATGGGTATTGTACTTCTTTGTTTAATTTTAGGTTTAGCTCTCTCTATCGAAAGAATTATTTATTTAAATCTTGCATCTACTAACACTAAAAAGCTTTTATTTGCTGTTGAAGAAGCATTAGCTCAAGGTGGTGTTGAAGCTGCAAAAGATGTTTGTCGTAATACAAAAGGTCCTGTTGCCAGTATTTTCTATCAAGGCCTTGACAGAATGAACGAAGGTATCGAAGTTGTTGAGAAATCAGTGGTTTCTTATGGCTCAGTTCAAATGACATTATTAGAAAAAGGTATTACCTGGATTTCATTATTTATTGCTACAGCTCCTATGTTAGGTTTTATGGGTACAGTAATCGGTATGATTGGTGCTTTTGATTCAATCGAAGCTGCCGGTGATATTTCTCCTTCATTGGTTGCCGGTGGTATTAAAGTTGCATTGATTACAACAGTGTCTGGTTTGGTAGTTGCGGTTATCTTACAGGTATTTTATAACTATATTATTTCAAAGATTGATGGCATTGTAGGCGATATGGAAGACGCTTCAATTTCTTTAATTGATATATTAGTAAAATACAATCATAAAAAATAATAAATCATGAGTAAAATTTTAAGGATAGCTTTAATTGTCCTTCTTGCCATATCTGCTTTATTAACTATATTATTTTATGCAGGTGGTGAGGATATTAGCGGTCAACCGGTATATACAAACATATTTTTATTATGGGCGGTTATATTAACTGGTATCGCTGTTGGATTTACAGTTATATTCCCGGTAATTCAAATGATAACAAACCCTAAAAATGCCAAAAAAAGCTTATTAGGTATTGTTGCCTTGGTTGTTGTAATTGCAATAGCTTACGGCTTGTCTTCAGGCGAAGCGCTAGGAGTAAGACCTGATTTAGTTCAGTATGATGTTCCTTCGACATTAAAATATGCAGGAACTATGATTAATACAATATATGTATTGGGTATTATTGCAATTGTGTCAATGATATATACTGAAGTTTCTAAAATTTTTAAATAGTATATAGCAGGGAGGCGTAAAACCCTCCGGGCTATTTTAAATTTATAAAAAATAAGTCTATGCCAAAAAGACCCACAGGAGAATTTAGTGCAGCAACTATGGCTGATATTGCATTCCTGTTGCTTATCTTTTTCCTCGTTGCCACTACTATGGATATTGATACAGGATTATCCAGACAAATGCCTCCGTATAACCCAGATCAAGAAGAGAGTAAAGATCAGATTAAAGAGCGAAATGTTTATGTAGTTCTAATTAATTCAAGTGATCAGATTTTGGTGGAAGGTATACCAATGAATGTTCATAAACTTCGGGAAAATGCTAAGGAATTTATAGTTAATCCTACAAATAAAGATAATCTGCCAGAAAAAAGACCTACGGAAATTGATTATTTTGGAGAAGTTATGGTTTCAAAAGGGATTATCTCTTTGCAAAACGACAGAGGCACTTCGTATGGTATTTATATAAAAGTTCAGAATGAGCTTATTGCAGCATACAACGAAGTAAGAAGTGAAGTTGCCATGCAAAAATTTGGTAGACATTTTAGCGATTTGCCAAAAGATAAGCAGGATGCTATAAAAAAATATTATCCTCAGATTATTTCTGAAGCTGAACCTAAAAATATCGGAGGAAATTAATATGGCTAAATTCGGACGAAAAGGAAAAGGTGGATTACCACAAATTTCTACAGCTTCATTGCCAGATATAGTTTTTATGTTGTTGTTCTTCTTTATGGTAAGTACCGTGATGAGAGAAACAACTTTAAAAATAGAACAACATTTACCTGGTGCAACCGAAGTTAAAAAACTTGAAAGAAAATCTTTGGTAAGTTATATTAACATTGGTAAACCAAAGGGTGCAACATTTCAGGCAATGTATGGTACTGAACCCAGAATTCAGTTAAATGATGCTTTTGCCAAAGTTGCTGATATACGTGATTACGTTTTTGCTGAAAGAGAAAAAATGGACGAAAATGAACGTCCTTTAATGACCGTTTCTCTTAAGGTTGATGATAAAACTAAAATGGGTATTGTTGTTGATGTTAAGCAGGAATTACGTAAAGCCAGTGCTCTTAAAATCAATTATTCTACCAGGAAAGTAGACGCTATTGAATAAAATATAATATTTATCTAAGAAAGGAGATGGATTATTCATCTCCTTTTTTTGTATATCTTAATTTAGCAAATTGAAAAATTTAAACTTTTTTTAATAAAACTTATATTTGTAATAATTATCTTAGTACATTGATAAATAATTTGCATTAAAACAGGAGTAATTTATACCTTTGCAATTAATATTGGTGCCATGAAAAAGATTTTATATCTGTTTTTTACTATTTTACTACTGCAATTAGTTTACAAGAATTCATTTGCTCAGAAAGATATCTTTATTAAGGAGTTTCAATTTGAGCTAAAGAAAATAAGTGCAAATCAATATGAGAATGAGTATTTTCTTACAATTACTTTAAATAAAAACTCTCTTTATAAGTTTATTGTTTTAAATCATATTGGGGACTTCCCAGGTATTGCAGTTATTGAAATACTTGATAATGATAAAACGGTTGCAGCAAACTTTGTTGGTGGAAAATATTATGAAAAGTTTATGTTTAAATGCACAAAAACAGGATTTTATGATATTTTAATTCATTTTGAGGATAATAAGAAGGGAGCATCATTAATAAAATTATTCTTAGTACAATAAAATTATTACGATTCAAAATAGCAGGTTGGTTAGCACCAACCTTTTTTGTTTTGTGACCCAGGGAGGACTCGAACCCCCAACCCTCAGAGCCGAAATCTGATATTCTATCCATTGAACTACTGGGCCAGTTGGACTGCAAATTTATAAAAATTATTTACTTGTTCGAATGTTTCATGCCAATTATTCATCATAGTGTCGTATGAAAAAATTAAATTATTTTTTTCATTTATGAGGTATAAAACATTTGCATAGCCAAAGCTACAGAAATTTTTTATACCGAAGTAAATGGGAAAAAGAAGTAATTTATATGCGACAATATGGTGCATAAATGGTATCATAGAGAATAACCACCGAAAGTATTATTTTGTTCTAATTACCATTTATTAATAAACTTTTTCTAATTTCGCAGATTGAAAAAACTTTCAAATACTACAAATGATGGAATATAATTTCAGAGAAATTGAAAAAAAATGGCAAAAATTTTGGAACGAGAATAAAACATATAAAGTTGAGGTTGATAACTCCAGACCTAAATATTATGTTTTAGATATGTTTCCTTATCCTTCTGGAGCCGGGCTGCATGTTGGACATCCATTAGGTTATATTGCTTCTGATATTTATTCCAGGTATAAAAGATTAAAAGGCTATAACGTGTTGCATCCAATGGGATACGATGCATTTGGCTTGCCTGCTGAACAATATGCAATTCAAACAGGTCAACATCCTGCTATTACTACTGAGAAGAATATTAAAAGATACAAAGAACAACTTAGCAAAATAGGTTTTTCTTACGACTGGAGTAGGGAATTAAGAACATCTGATCCCAATTATTATAAATGGACACAATGGGTGTTTGTTGAGTTGTTTGAGCACTGGTTTAACAAGAAAATTAAAAAGGCTGAATCAATTTTGGACTTGATAAAAATTTTCGAAGCAAATGGAAATAAAAGTATTGATGCCGCATGTGATGAGACTCCTGTTTTTACAGCAGATCAATGGAAAAGTAAGCCTGAAAAGGAGCAACAGGAGATATTATTAAATTATCGTCTTGCATATTTAGCGGATACAATGGTAAACTGGTGTCCTGAGTTGGGGACAGTTTTAGCAAATGACGAAGTTAAGGAAGGATATTCTGTTCGTGGTGGATTTCCTGTTGTTCAGAAAAAAATGAAACAATGGTCCTTAAGAATTTCTGCTTATGCGGAAAGACTATTAAACGATTTAGAGAAACTTGAATGGACAGATTCCTTGAAAGAAATCCAGAGAAACTGGATTGGTCGTTCAGAAGGCGCTGAAATGAAATTCAAGGTAAAAGGTCAGGATATAGAGATAGAAATTTTTACTACCAGACCTGACACAAGCTGGGGTGTAACATTTATGGTTTTAGCTCCCGAAAGTGAATTAGTAGAAAAAGTTACATCATCAGAGTATAAGGTTGATATAGAAAGATACATTCAGAAAACTAAAAAACGATCGGAGCGAGAACGCTTGACTGATGTAAAAAAGGTAAGTGGTCAGTTTACCGGAGGATATGCAATTAATCCTTTAACAAATCAGAAAATTCCTATTTATATTAGTGATTATGTGTTAATGGGATATGGAACAGGAGCTATTATGGCTGTCCCGGGGCATGACAGCAGAGACTTTAAGTTTGCCCGGCATTTTGATTTGCCTATTATTCAGGTAGTTGTTAAAAAAGGAGAAGAGCCAACCGACCCGGCAATCTGGGAGGATTCATGCGATTCAAAAGAAGGAAGAATGATAAACTCAGGTTTTATTAACGATCTTGATGTAAAAGAGGCGATTGAAAAAACTATTCAGTATATAGAGGAAAAAGGTATTGGAAACCAAAAGATAAATTTCCGATTACATGATGCAATTTTTAGCCGCCAAAGATATTGGGGAGAACCATTTCCTATTTATTTTAAAGAAGGGATTCCTTACCCTGTTAAAAAAGAAAATTTGCCATTGGAATTGCCTGATGTTGATGCGTATTTACCAACAGAAAAAGGAGATCCTCCATTGGGTAGGGCCAAAAACTGGCAAACAAAGGAAGGCTTTCATTTTGAGTTAAGCACAATGCCTGGTTTTGCAGGATCATCCGCGTATTATTTGCGTTATATGGATCCAAAAAATAACGATGCTTTGGTTTCTAAAGAGGCTAATGAATACTGGCAGGATGTAGATTTATATATTGGTGGTACTGAACATGCTACAGGCCATTTAATTTATTCTCGTTTTTGGAATAAGTTTTTATTTGATATTGGCTGGGTTTGTAAGGATGAACCTTTTAAAAAGTTAATTAATCAGGGAATGATTCAGGGAAGATCAAACTTTGTATATAGAGTAAAAGGAACAGCTAAATTCGTGTCATTTAATCTTAAAAAAGATTACGATGTTACACCAATCCATGTTGATGTTAATATTGTAAATAACGATATTCTTGATACAGAGGCTTTCAGAAATGCGAGTCCTGAAAATAAAAATGCAGAGTTTATTCTGGAGGATGGCAAGTACATTTGTGGTTATGCCGTTGAAAAAATGTCAAAATCTTTATACAATGTTGTAAATCCGGATGATATAATTGAGCAATATGGAGCTGACACGTTACGTATGTACGAAATGTTTTTAGGTCCGTTAGAAATGTCAAAACCCTGGGATACAAATGGAATTGATGGCGTGCATAAATTTTTACGTAAATTCTGGAAACTATTTCATGGTGGAAACAATAACTTTAATATATCAGATGAAAACCCAACAAATGATGAATTAAAAGTTCTGCATAAAACCATTAAAAAGATTCAGGAAGATATTGAACGTTTTTCGTTTAATACATCTGTGAGTGCATTTATGATTTGTGTAAATGAATTAAACGATCTTAAATGTAATAAACGCAAGATTTTGGAACCTTTGATTATTTTATTATCGCCATTTGCACCACATATTACCGAGGAATTGTGGCAGATGTGTGGCAATTCAGAAAGTATTTCTTATGCTGAATTTCCTGAATACGAAGAAAAATATTTAGTGGAGAGTACATTTGAATATCCCGTTTCTTTTAATGGGAAAATGCGATTTAAATTGAAATTACCTATAGATATTGGAGCAAAAGACGCAGAAAAACAAGTGTTAGAGCATGAGTTGGCACAGAAATGGCTAGAAGGTAAAACTCCACGTAAAGTTATTTTTGTTCCAAAAAAGATTATTAATATTGTGATATAATTATATCAATTGGCAAAATGAAACGTCCATGCACTAATGTATACACAAGGAACTTAGCGAAGCGGTCTCATGAACGAAGTGAATAAATAATTACAACCTGACTGCCCTGAATACCGTCAGGCAGGCATGGATGTTCCATCGTAATCGAAAAACAGAAGTTTTAAGATAATCAGACTGTTAATTAATTGTATGTGTGTAAAATGTAAAATTATAAACAGATGAATAAATTCTTTAAAGGTCTTAAGGCCTATTCGGTAATAACTTTAGGTCTTTTTATTAATGCTATAGGTTGGACTGCTTTTTTAATTCCTGCGGAAATTACAGGTGGTGGTATAACAGGTGTTGCAACCGTAATCTTTTATGCCACAGAAATTCCGGTTTGGATTCCATATCTTATTATAAATAGTATTCTTATTTTAATTAGTATTAAAATTCTTGGAAAAAGCTTTGGAATTAAAACCATTTTTGCAACAGTTACTTTATCGCTTTTCTTTTATGTTTTACAAGGTATAATTGTTGAACCTATTGTTACCGAAAATTTCATGTCGTCAGTTATTGGAGGTATACTGGCAGGTGTTGGTGTTGGTATTGTATTTAGTCAGGGAGGTAGTACAGGGGGAACAGATATTATTGCAATGATAATTAATAAATATCGAAATATAAGTCCCGGGAAGGTAATTCTTTATGCCGATGTCATTATTATTACCTCATCATTTTTAATATTTAAATCAATAGAGAAAATAGTTTATGGTTATGTAACCATGGCTGTTACTGCATATGCAATTGATTTACTTTTAACCGGTGCTAAAAGAACCGTTCAATTATTTATATTCTCAAAAAAGCATGAAAAAATTGCCGAAAAAATAGCTTCAGATATACACAGGGGAATAACCTTAATCGATGGTACTGGTTGGTATTCTAAACAGGAATCGAAAATATTAATGGTTCTGGTTAAAAAACAAGAATCGAATAATTTATTAAGAATTATTAAGGGTATTGATCCTGATGCTTTTATCTCGGTTAATAGTGTTATGGGGGTTTACGGAAAAGGTTTTGATCGAATAAAAGCGTAAATATTTGATTATTAGGATTTAATTTTTTACTTTGGCTGCAAATATCTAGTAATATGCAAATTAAGAAAATTTCAATAGTAAGTTTTATAATACTGATTTTAATTTTTGTTAGTTTATTTAAATCTACGGAAAGTAGTATTCTGTCAAGGAATATGAATATATATGCTGTTGGTATTGATCAAAATATAATATTCCATGATATTAAAAAAGAATATGAAATTACAATAGATTCTTTTAAAATTGTTCAAAATAGGATTCGAAGAAATTATAATCTTGCGAAATTACTTACTGAGGCAGGCCTGGAATATACAAAAGTTGAAAAAGCAACAAGGCATTCATCTGAGGTATTCGATATTCGAAGGATTAAAGCAGGAAATTATTACAGGTTATATTATACAAAGGACAGTTCTAATACACTCAAATATTTTGTTTATAAACATAGCCCTACAGAATATCTGAAAATATCACTTGGAAATGAGCCACATGCAATTAAGGGAGAAAAAGAAATAGTTAATGTGAAAAAATCTTGTTCCGGAACAATTTCTTCATCATTATGGGCTACCATGATCGAAAATAATATTGATCCAATGATGGCAATCAGGTTGTCCGAAATTTATGCATGGACTGTTGATTTTTTTGGATTAGAAAAGGGTGATCAATTTAAAGTTGTATACGATAAGCAGTTTGTTGATAGTATACCAATAGGGATAGGAGAAATTTATACTGCAAGTTTTACACATCGAGGTGAAGAACTATTGGCCTATGAATTTGAACAAAATGGAGTTAAAAGCTTCTTTGATGAAAAAGGGAAAAGCTTAAGGCGGCAATTTTTAAAAGCTCCGTTAAGATTTTCAAGAATAAGCTCAGGATATTCGAATAGTCGTTTTCACCCTATTTTAAAAATTCGTCGTCCACATCGTGGAGTTGATTATGCAGCTCCTAAAGGAACTCCAATTTACAGCATTGGAGATGGGAAAATTATAAGAAAAGGATATACTAAATCAGCGGGTTATTACATAAAAGTGCGACATAATAGCATTTATACTTCTGGTTATAATCATTTATCTAAGTATCCAAAAGGAATAAAAGTTGGCCAACGAGTATCACAAGGACAAATTGTTGGCTATGTTGGAAGTACCGGATATTCTACAGGGCCTCATCTTGATTTTAGAGTATGGAAAAACGGAAAGCCTGTTGATCCATTGAAAATTAAGGCTCCTCCGGTTGAACCAATTGCAGAAGAAAATCTTCAACGGTTTCAAACAGCAATAAGCTCCCTTAAGCAGGATCTGGAATCAATCAATTAGTAATAAACCAGGTTTTATCAGTGTAAATTTAAACAATTATTTTAAACACTTGTTTTAAACAAATGTTTTATTTAAATTGCATTGATTTTTATACAATTATTATGCAAAATAAAATAGATACCCAGGAAAAAATAGTTCAATCGGCAACAGAGTTATTCCTTGAAAAAGGATATGACAGGACAAGCGTAAGAGAAATTGCATCGAAGGCAAAGATTAATGTTTCGTTAATGAATTATTATTTCAGAAGTAAAGAAATACTTTTTGAAACTATCATTAATTTATTAATTGGTAAAGCGTCTGGTTCTTTAAAGGATGTTTTAGATTCTGATTTAGGGCTTAATGAAAAAATTCGGCAATATATTTGTAAGTATATCGATATGCTTATAAGTAATCCATTATTAATTTCTTTTATTGTAGCTGTTTTAAATCGAAATCCGGAGAAATTAACAAGATTGAAGGTTACAGACAATCTGTATAATACCGAAATATTTACAAAACAACTTGAAGAAGAATATAAAAAAGGTAAAATTAAGAAAGTTAACCCCGAGCAATTTTACATAAACATGCTTTCGCTAATTGCTTTTCCGTTTGCATTTAAACACCTGATTAATAAAAAGAATAATTTTTCTCAAAAAGAGTTTAATGAGTTTATTAAAGAAAGAAAAGAAATGATATATAATACTTTAATTTGTTATTTAAAACCTTAAGTTATTAACCAAAATAAACTTCTTATGGAAAAAAAGAGATTAATAAATAAAATGAAATTTCATTATCTAATAATAATGATTTCAATTATTTGGATGTTTTCTTCGTGTTCGCCAGAATATATTCCAAATATGGTAAATTCACCTTTGTTTTCTAATCAGGGAGAATTTCAGGCAATAATTGCTACAGGAACCAGTAATTTTGATGCTCAAACTGCATTTGCCATTACCGATAATATCGGAATAATGGTAAACGGGAGTTACGGAAACAATACAAATGATACGACCAGCGATTTTCATAAACATGCTTTTATTGAAAGTGGTATTGGTTATTACGATAAAATAGGAGAAAAAGGCCGCTATGAAATTTATGGGGGATATGGTTTTGGAAATGTAGAAGGTTATTTTGAAGAAGCTACTTTTGATTCACAAAGAACTGACGCTAATTATAACAGATTTTTTATACAGCCGGGTATAGGTATTTCAACTGGAATATTTGATGGAAGTTTCTCTCCAAGATTAGTTTTTATACAAATGAATCCTGAAGGAATAGATTTTGTTACAGGTGAATATAATGTTTTTATAGAGCCCGTTTTTACATCCAAAATAGGATTTAAGTATGTGAAATTTGTTACGCAAATTGGATTTTCTATTCCTCTTGGTGAACAAAGTTTGAATTTCAATCATCAGACATTTATTATGAATGTAGGCTTGAATATTAACCTTGGAAGAAGATACCATTTTTAACCTGATTAATAACCCTTTGGTGAAGGCTTCGCTGTTTATAAATTCCAAAATCTTGGACTAAAGTATTGGCTCCTGTATTATTGCTTAATCCCAGCCTTACCAGCCGGTAGGCTGGGATTAGTTTTGAAATAAATAAAAAGGAATTAATGGACAATCTAAATAATAAAGATTCATAATTTTGTTTATTATTTGCTTGTTATTTTTCGTTAACCTTGTTATTTATTTAGCCTAATCGATTATGAGAAAATATAAAACTTTAAAACAATTCATAAAGAAGGGAATAAATCTTCTTGCATTGATTCTCATTTTTGTTTCTTGTAGTCCCGAGTATATTCCTAATATGGTAAATTCTCCAATGTTTTCTAATCAGGGAGAGTTTCAGGCTACAGTTACAGCTGGGAAAGGAAACCCAGACGGTCAAGCCGAGGTTTCTATTACTAATTTTAATATCCAAACTGCATTTGCTGTTACCGATAATATTGGAATAATGGTTAATGGAAATTATGGAAAAGAAACTAATGAAGCTCCGGCAAGTTTTCATGAGCATTCTTTTATAGAAGCAGGAATGGGGTATTACGATGTATTTAAAGATAAGTATAGATATGAATTATATGGTGGTTATGGATTCGGTGAAACTCAGGGGTATTTCGAAAGTGGATTTGTTGATGAAATAACAAATGTAAGATATAATCGGTATTTTATTCAACCCGGAATAGGTATTTCCAATAAAATTTTTGATGGCAGTTTTTCTCCTCGTATAGTGCTGGTACAGATGGAACGTTTAGCGTCAAGTTCTGAAACAACATATAATACATTTTATGAACCTGTAATAACCTCTAAAATTGGCTATAAATATGTTAAATTTATAGTTCAGTTTGGATTTTCAGTACCTATAGGAGATCAAGAATTAACATATGATCACCCGAATTTTATTTTTAACTTTGGCCTTAACTTTAATTTAGGTCGAAAATATTACGATTTTTGATCTGAAAGAAATTTTTCAATAACTTTCGGAAAGTGCGCGTACTCAAGTTCGTGCACTTTTTTTGCCACATCATCAGCCGTATCATTAGGTAAAACATTACATTTTGCCTGAAATATGATATTCCCTTTATCGTACTCTTTATTTACATAATGTATGCTTATGCCAGACTCAGTATCCCTGTTTTCTACAACTGCTTCATGAACCTTCATTCCATACATACCTTTTCCACCATATTTTGGTAACAAAGCAGGATGAATATTGATTATTTTATTTGGATAAGCATCAATTAAATATTCTGGGATAAGCCACAGAAATCCAGCGAGTACTATAAAGTTGGTTTTATTTTCTTTTAAAATCTCTAGAATTTTTTGGGTCTCGTAAAAGTCCGGTCGAGAAAAAATATGGTATTTAATATTGTGATTAATAGCTCTTTGAATGACAGGTGCATTTTTATTATTCGAAAAAATTAAGGAGATTTCATTTTTTTTGTTTTCTTTGAAAAACTTTATAATGTTTTCGGCATTCGTGCCGGAACCTGATGCAAATATTGCTATTTTGTTCATATATATAATGTTATGAGTTTGGAAGGTCTACATATTAGGCTTGCTTGTTGAAAATTTAATACAAAAATGGCTTTTAAAAACTAAAAAAAGCTATTTTTACATCAAAAAATAAAGAAATATTTTTGATTTATCACA
The DNA here is from genome assembly GCA_030611105.1 of Bacteroidales bacterium. Taxonomy (GTDB): domain Bacteria; phylum Bacteroidota; class Bacteroidia; order Bacteroidales; family UBA12077; genus UBA12077. The sequence goes on along the minus strand of JAUWQL010000075.1, from coordinate 5,488 downwards.
GTTAATTATATTTCTTTGCACTGTTGAAAATTAAACTTAATTATTAATTAAAACTTAAAATTATGTCTGATACTGCATCAAGAGTAAAAGCTATTATCGTTGATAAGTTAGGAGTTGAAGAAAATGAAGTTACACAAGAAGCTAGTTTTACTAACGACTTAGGTGCTGACTCTCTTGACACTGTGGAGTTAATTATGGAATTCGAAAAGGAATTCAATATTTCTATTCCGGATGATCAAGCTGAGAACATTGGTACTGTTGGCGATGCTACAAAATATATTGAAGAGCACGCTAAGTAATTTTTAATATCATTAAATCTTGTTTTAAATTTTATTTGTTATGGAATTCAAACGTGTTGTAATTACAGGCCTTGGAGCAATTACCCCGATAGGTAACAATGTTGAAGAATATTGGGAAAATTTAATGAATGGAGTAAGTGGTTCAAATCTTATTACTCAGTTTGATGCATCTAAATTTAAAACAAGATTTGCTTGTGAAGTAAAAAACTACGACCCAAATCAACATTTCGACAGAAAAGAAGCAAGAAAATTGGATCGTTTTGCTCAGTTTGCTCTGGTAGCTGCTGAACAAGCTATTCAAGATTCAAAGCTTGATCTGGAAGCAATCGATCATGACAGGGCTGGTGTTATTTGGGGTTCGGGTATTGGTGGACTTAAGACCTTTTTGGAAGAAATAAGAAGTTATGCTAATGGTGATGGTACACCGCGATTCAGCCCTTTCTTTATTCCAAAAATGATTGCTGATATTGCTGCTGGGCATATATCTATGAAATATAATTTTCGTGGTCCAAACTTTACAACTGTATCTGCATGCGCATCATCAACTAATGCAATGATTGACGCATTAACGTACATTCGATTAGGAAAAGCCGACATCTTTATTACCGGAGGTTCTGAAGCTTCAATTAATGAGGCAGGCCTTGGTGGTTTTGGTTCAATGCAAGCAATTTCAACAAAAAATAATGAATATAAGACAGCATCACGACCTTTCTGTAATACTCGTGATGGATTCGTTATGGCTGAAGGTGGAGCAGCATTAATTTTCGAAGAATTAGAACATGCCAAAAAACGCGGAGCAAAAATTTATGCTGAAGTTGCGGGTGGAGGAATGTCTGCTGATGCTCATCATCTTACGGCCCCGCATCCCGAAGGCTTAGGAGCAATGAATGTAATGAAAAATGCACTTGAAGATGCCAATATGAAACCCGAGGAAATTGATTATATCAATGTACATGGAACAGCTACACCAAGAGGTGATACTGCAGAATTATTTGGTATTAAAAATGTATTTGGCGATCATGCATATAAAATGAACATAAGCGCTACTAAATCAATGACCGGTCACCTTTTAGGTGCAGCTGGTGCTGTTGAAACTTTAGCAATTATTTGCGCAATTCAAAATGGAGTTATTCCTCCTACAATTAATCACCTTGAGCAAGATCCTGATATTGATAGTAAATTGAATTTAACTTTACATAAAGCTCAAAAAAGAGAAGTTAGAGTTGCTTTAAGTAACACCTTTGGCTTTGGTGGTCATAATGCTTCAGTTATTGTAAAAAAATATTCAGAATAGCATCTTTTTGTGTTAAAAGGTATACTTCCTGTAAAATATTATTTATCAAAAAGCAAGAAATTTTATAAACTGATTTTTTGGCTTACTGGAATTTATCCTTCAAATTTGCAGGTATTTCAAATTGCGTTTACACATAAATCAGCTTCAAGAAATATAGACAGAACAAGAACGCTCAATAATGAGCGATTAGAATTCTTAGGCGATGCCATACTTGCATCCGTTGTTGCCGATTTCTTATATTCTTATTTCCCAAATAAAAAAGAAGGTTTTTTAACAAAAATGCGAGCAAGGATTGTAAGTCGTGAGCAACTTAATGAAATAGCATTAAATATGGGTTTGCAATTTCATGTTGTTTCTCAAAACAAAATAAGCGGCACAAAAAATATATACGGTAACGCACTAGAAGCACTTATTGGAGCTATTTATGTCGACAAAGGATATAAAAAAACTAAGGAATTTGTAATAAAAAGGATTATTGATAAAAACATTGACCTGAAAGAACTGGCTATAACAGATTCCGATTATAAAAGCCAGCTTATAGAATGGGCTCAGAAAAATAAAATCGAAATTATATTTGAAGATGAGGAAGTTGAAAGTACTGAACAAAATAATTTATATTTTACGTCAACGATTAAAGTAGATGGTCAAATTCTGGGTCAGGGTAAAGGATTAACAAAAAAGGAAGCTCAACAAAATGCATCCAAGGAAGCTTTGAATAATACGGGGGATTTACCCGTATTTTCATCATAACATTTTTAGCCTGAATTATTCAGGTTAGACTTCATTAGATTTAGTGGTTAAATAGTCCTATTTTTATTACAGAATATAAATCAGATGGTTGCCAAGAAAAAGATTCATAAATTAGCATTTGAACCTGAGAGCGATTTTAGTTTAATTGGGATAGCTTCACATGAGAATGATTACAGATTGAGTTGGGCAATAAATAAATCTATTGGTCTATATCTAATAAAAGTTGAGGATTTATCTGTAAGTCATCCTAAACACAAAATCCAGATTAATTATTCAATGTATAATTATGATGATGAAAATAATTATATTAATTATAATCTGATTTCTAATAAATCTGAAAAGGGATTTCTAATATCGGAAATGAAAAATATTGATTTTGTACTTCGTATTTCAGGTTCCCAGGATACAACTTTTTTAAATGAGTTATTATCAAGATTAAAAAAGATTGATATTATTATTACTGCCTTTTTAATTGACGACTTACCTGCCAGATTTAATAAGATGTTCTTATTTTAACCCTCTTTTTAAATAGAAAAGAGAGACATTGTCTCTCTTCCCGTAACCCTAAAATATAAACCTATGTGACAATTTTTCTTGCATTCTTGTAATTGTCACAACAAAAGTATTGCATACATTGGTTAAGTTATTTAAACCTTTGTTAAATAATGTTAAATAATTCATTTAGAAAGAATCAAGCATTTATATTTGTACTGCTATGCAAAAAAGATCACTTTGGATAATAACTATAATTTTATCGGTTACTCTTATATGCCTGATATTGGTTCAGGCATACTGGATTAATAATGCAGTTAATATTAAAGAAGATCAGTTTCACCAACTTGTAAATAAAGGATTAGATAATATAGTTAAGGAAATTGAGAATCGAGAAATGTTGTACCAGATTGTAAATGAAATGGAGCCATATCAGGATGTTTCTCCTTCGGGCCACCCGTCAATAAATTATCGCTTAAACAAATTGAGTCAAAGTGCTTTTGGATTATCTGTTACAGATGAAGAAAAAGAAGTTTTTATTATTCAAAACACCGACTCACTTAGTATAAGTTCTCAGTTAAAATTATTGGGTAACAATATAATGCAGTTTGATAATAAATCGGTATTTCAGTTTGATGATGCATCTAAACAAGAGTCATTTGGTAATTTAAGACTGAATATTGATTTTAATGAAAAACTAAATAACAGAACAGTATTTGTTGAGAATGTTGTAAATAAATTAATTCAGATTGATGTTGATCTTGAAGATAGGATTGATAAAGAAACCATTGAACAAATTGTTAATAATGCATTTTTGGAATTAGGAATTGATATCGGATATGAATATGTTGTGACAAAAAATAAATTTAAAACTGTTTTTAATTCTGAAAATTATAGTGCCAGGGTAAAATCAAAAAAATTCTCTGTAAAACTTTTCCCCAACGATATTTTCCCTAAAAATAATTACTTATATGTTTATTTTCCTGAACAAAGGAATTACATATTGAAGTCAACAGGATTTATGGCTTTGTCTTCTGTTTCATTAACAATTATAATTATTCTGGGATTTTCTTTTGCAGTTCATATAATGTTTAAGCAAAAAAGGCTTTCGCAAATTAAAAATGATTTTGTTAATAATATGACCCACGAATTAAAAACTCCTATTTCGACAATCTCTTTGGCTTCGCAAATGTTAAAGGACGATTCTATTCCTCCTGAGTCTAAAAATCTGGCTTATATTTCAAATATTATTGATGATGAAAGCAAACGATTAAGTTACCAGGTTGAAAAAGTCCTTAAAACAGCACTTTTTGAGCAAGGACAAATAAAACTTAAACGCAGAGAGCTTGATATTCATAAGTTAATTGAAAATGTTATAAAGAATTTTGACATTCAGGTTAAATCAAGAAATGGCGAATTAATCAAAAATCTTAATGCTCCAAATCCTGTTTTATTAATAGATGAAGTTCATATTACAAATATTATATTTAACTTGCTTGACAATGCTGTAAAATATAGTAGAGAGGAACCTAATATTACGATTTCTACTGATCAGAATAAAAAAGGGATTTATGTGTCTGTTGCAGATCAGGGAATTGGAATCAGGAAACAAGATCAGAAAAGAATATTTGATCAATTTTACAGAGTTTCAACTGGGAATGTCCATGATGTTAAGGGTTTTGGATTAGGTTTAAGTTATGTTAAGAAAATCGTTGAAGCACACAATGGAGAAATAAAATTAAAATCAGAATATAAAAAAGGAACTACTTTTGAAATATTTATTCCAAATAACAATATAAACAATGGATGAAAATAACATAAAAATATTATTAGCCGAAGATGATGAGAATCTTGGAGCTTTGTTACGTGAATATCTGGTAGCTAAGGGTTTTAAAACAAGCCTGTTTGTAAATGGAGAACTTGCACTTGAAGGATTCAAAAAAGATAAATACGATATATGTATTCTCGATGTGATGATGCCTAAAATGGATGGATTTACTTTAGCAAGAGAGATTAAAAAAAATAACAGCACTATCCCTTTTATTTTCCTTACTGCCAAATCTCTAAAAGATGATGTAATCGAAGGATTTACTCTGGGTGCTGATGATTATATGACTAAGCCTTTTAGTATGGAAGAGCTGATTTTCAGAATAAAAGCGATTTTACGCAGAACGAATAAAAATAATGTTTCAGAAACTAACGAAAAGTTTACTATTGGTGATTATGAGTTCGATTCTCAGAAACAGATTCTCAAATATGGAGATAAAGAGCAAAAATTAACGACTAAAGAATCTGATTTGCTGAAATTGTTATGTAGTAACATGAACAACGTGTTGGAAAGAAATTTTGCATTAAAAACAATCTGGCTGGAAGATAGTTATTTTAATGCTCGTAGTATGGATGTGTATATAACTAAATTAAGAAAATATCTTAAAGCAGATCCCTCATTGCAAATTCTGAATATTCATGGAAAAGGATATAAATTAATAGTTTAAAGTTTACATTCTTTTTTGGTAATTATTTAGCTGGTTTCGAAAAACAGAATATATTTATCGTTATTAACAATTAATGAACTGTTTTTGTGTCTCGATTGTAAAATACAAAAAAATGCGGTGTTATTAACAATTTCGTTTCATTTTTCTTTATAAAAAGA
>JAUWQL010000018.1 GCA_030611105.1 Bacteroidales bacterium | reverse complement strand
TCTTTTTATAAAGAAAAATGAAACGAAATTGTTAATAACACCGCATTTTTTTGTATTTTACAATCGAGACACAAAAACAGTTCATTAATTGTTAATAACGATAAATATATTCTGTTTTTCGAAACCAGCTAAATAATTACGATTTTTTTTAATTTAAACCAAATGAATTAATTTTGACTTTCTTAAAAACTGCAAAATAATTTCTTGATTTTGATGTTTATAGCATAGTAATTATTTGTTGATTGATGAGGTTAATAACTGCGATTTACATATTTATTTTATTTTTTGCATTTTCATCGAGTGCACAAAACGTAATATCCTTAACAGGGAAAGTGCTTGATCCTGATGGTAAACCCGTAGAATCAGCTCATATTCGTAATATGTCGAATAATACGGGAGTTATTTCTGATAGAGATGGAACTTATTCTCTGAAAATCCTAAAAGATAAAAATGTTTTAATTCAGGTTTCGTGCATTGGATATGTAGCCCAAAGTTTTACACTAAACTCTGAAACTGACAGCATCTCAAATTATAATATTATTATGGCAATTTCGGTGAGCGATATTGGCGAAGTTTCGGTAGTGGGGGAGCTGTCACCTGAGAGTAATCTGGTAAAAATTGAAGCAAAGCATATTGATTTATACCCTGATATTTCAGGAAATATTGAATCGCTAATAAAAACACTGCCGGGTGTTGCATCAAGTTCCGAATTAAGTTCTCAGTATTCGGTACGTGGTGGTAATTTTGATGAGAATTTGGTATATGTTAACGATATTGAGATTTACAGGCCGATGTTGGTTCGTTCGGGACAGCAAGAGGGATTAAGCTTTTTGAATTCAGATATGATTTCGTCAATTCACTTTTCTTCAGGTGGATTTGAATCACGATTTGGAGATAAAATGTCATCGGTTTTAGATATAAGATATAACAAGCCTGTTGAATTCTCGGGATCTGTTTCTTTAAGTTTACTTGGTGGTACAGCTCACCTGGAAGATATTTCCAAAAAAGGGAAGTTCACTTATAATACAGGATTCCGGTATAAAACATCACAATATGTTTTAAATTCTTTAGAAACAAAAGGAGACTACAATCCGAATTTTTATGATTTTCAATCTTATTTAACATACAAAGTAAACAGATCTCTTGATTTTGATTTCCTGGCTTATTATTCTTTAAACAGTTACCAGTTTGCACCTGAAAACAGAAAAACATCTTTTGGCACTATTGATGAAGCTTTAAACCTGACAATTTACTATGATGGTAAGGAAGTAGATAGGTTTGAAACTTACCTTGGAGCTTTCACTACAAATTATTATCCTAACGAGAATCTGGTATTAAAACTGATCATATCGGCATATCAAACAAATGAGGAAGAAACGTACGATATTCAGGGTCAGTATTATTTGAACGAATTAGATAATGTAATTGGTTCAGATACACATGGTGATAGTATTATGAATATAGGTGTAGGAACTTTTTTAAATCATGCCCGCAATTATTTAACTGCTAATGTTTATTCTGTTTCAATTAAAGGTGGATATTATACAATTAACAACAAATTGCGTTGGGGAGCAAAATATAATTACGAAGAAATTGATGATCATATTAATCAGTGGAAAATGCTTGATTCTGCTGGATTTTCTTTACCATATAATGGTGAAAGCATTGAATTATACGAAACTGTCCGGGCAATAAATAAAATTCAATCGAACAGAATTACAGCATACATACAAAATACTCATAATAAAAAATTAGCTAACAATGCTGATATTTATTTTAATATTGGTGTACGTGCTAATTACTGGGATTTTAATGATGAGTTTATTATTACTCCACGAATGTTGGTATCATATAAACCCGAATGGAAAAAGAATATGCTTTTCAGGTTTGCAACGGGGTTTTATTATCAGCCGCCGTTTTATAAAGAAATGAAAAATCCGGATGGTATTGTAAATACTGATATTAAATCGCAAAAATCTATACATTTTGTTTTGGGTAACGATTATGTTTTTGATGCCTGGAGTCGGCCATTTAAATTAACTACCGAGCTTTATTATAAGATTTTAAAAGATTTAATTCCTTATAAGATTGATAACGTTCACCTTGAATATTCGGGCGAAAATATGGCTAAAGGATACGCTTACGGAGTTGATTTTAAAATTAATGGTGAATTTGTTCAGGGTATTGAATCATGGGCCAGTTTATCATTAATGCAAACAAAGGAAGATATTGATGGTGATTTTTACTATAACTCAGAGGGTGAACGAATTGAACCAGGCTATTATCCACGACCAACAGATCAATTGGTTAATTTTAGTTTGTATTTCCAGGATTATCTGCCAATGAATCCTTCGTTTAGAATGAACCTGAGTTTACATTATGGAAGCCGACTACCATTTTCATCGCCGGAAAAAGATCGTTATGATCAGGTTTTTAGAATGAAGCCATACAAACGTGTTGATTTGGGTTTTTCGAAAGTTATTATTAGTGAAGGTAAAACATTTGAAAAAGCAAAATGGCTAAATGCTTTTGAAGACATGTGGATTAGCTTCGAGATTTTTAACTTACTCGATATTAATAACACTATTTCTTATACCTGGATTAAAACTGTGAATAACCAGGCAGGAAATGCTTCTCAGTATGCTGTACCAAATTATTTAACTTCGCGAAGGTTTAATCTTAAATTAACTGCAAAATTTTAGTTTGATCGTAAAATCATTGTAGATTTGTATAAACATTCATTAGTGTTTGATAAAAACAAATTGTAAAGGGCTAAAGCCCAAAATTGTAGTAGACATGACTAACCCCAGCCTTAAGGCTGGGGTTACAAGAAGTAACTACTTAAAGGACTTTAGTCCCGATTATTTTATCGGACACCAATGATAAACATTAAAAATATAGCATTATGTTTATTAAAAAAGATATTCAACAAATAAAAAATAAGGGTTTAACTGCGAAAGAAGTTGAAAACCAGATTCAGAATTTTTATCAGGGATTTCCATTTTTAAGTATATCAAAACCCGCAATCATAAACGATGGAATTGTCAGACTTTGCGATGAGGAAATTAATGCTTTTGTAAAATTGTATGAAGATATAAAACCTGATACTTTGAAGTTTGTTCCTGCTTCGGGTGCTGCTTCAAGAATGTTTAAATTTCTTTTTGAATTCTATGAAATTGCAAAGGATCGGTACGAAAACATTGATCAGGTTCAAGATGAAGATGTAAAGAAGTTTTTTGTAAATATCAGTCAATTTGCTTTTTATAATGATTTGAAATCTATAATTAAATCTAATAATCTTGAAATTGAAGATTTAATGAGGCAGGGGAGATACAAAGAAATTTTGAAATTCTTTTTATTCGACAAGGGATTAAATTATGGACAAAAACCAAAGGGCGTTTTATTATTTCATAAGTACGAAAACACTATCAGAACTGCTTTTGAAGAACATTTAATTGAAGGCGTAAATTATACAAAGTCGGCTGATAATAAAGTAAGAATTCATTTTACCATTTTGCCTGAACATAAGAAATTATTTAACGAACTTTTTGCAAAAATACAAAAGGATTTAGAAGAGCAATTTGGTGTGAAATTCAAAATATCCTTTTCGCAACAAAAGCCATCAACCGATATGGTAGCCGTTGACATAAATAATGAATTGTTCAGAAATAATGATGGCTCTTTATTGTTCCGTCCTGGAGGGCATGGTGCTTTAATTGAAAATCTGAATGATTTGGATTCGGAAATTATCTTTATTAAAAACATTGATAATGTTGTTCCTGATAAAATAAAAAACATTACTGTTGAGTATAAAAAAGCTTTGGCAGGAGTTCTTCTATCTTACAAGGAACGAATTTTTAATTATATCGATATTTTAGAATCGAAAAATTATACAGAAGAAACAGTATTGGAGATTGAACAATTTATAAAGCAGGAACTCTGCCACGATTGTGTAAAATATGAAAAGATAGAATCAAAAGCGGGCACCAAATGTTTACTTGAAGTTCTGAACCGACCCATTCGTGTTTGCGGAATGGTGAAAAATGAAGGAGAACCTGGTGGCGGACCATTTTGGGTTAAGCAAAGCAATGGTAACGTTGATTTGCAAATAGTGGAATCGTCACAAATAAATCAAGGTGATGAGCAACAAAAGGAAATATTGAGATCGTCTACCCATTTTAATTCTGTTGATTTGGTTTGTGCAACAAAAGACTATAAAGGCGAGCAGTTCGATTTACTAAAATACCGTGACTCAAATACCGGTTTTATTTCAACAAAATCGAAAGACGGGAAAGATTTAAAAGCCCAGGAACTACCAGGGCTCTGGAATGGTGCTATGGCGCATTGGAATACTATCTTTGTTGAAGTACCAATCGAAACATTCAATCCTGTAAAAACGGTTAATGATTTATTAACCCGATAGTCTTTCAAAAATATGACTTGTCTATGAAAAACCCCATGAAGCTGTAAAAAATTCTTATCTCGAGCTCAGGTTATTAGATATCGTTAATCATTTAGTTAGTACATTTTCAATATTAATAGTATTTGCACATTTAAAGTGTCCTTCAGGACATTTTTTAAAGCCATGTAAACCGCAGGGGCGACATTCAAGTTTTTCTTTAGTTTCAATAATTCTTGCTTGATCTGACAAAGGTCCAAATCCAAAATCGGGAACTGTTGAACAAAAGATTGCCGTTGTTGGAGCATTCATTGCCGAGGCCATGTGCATTGGAGCTGAATCGTTAACATAATTCATGATAGCATTTGTCATTAATGCTGAGGTTTGTAAAAAACTTAATTTCCCACACAAATTTGTTATGTTACTCCTGATACTTTTAGCTGTTATTTCATCACAAGCATCTGCATCATCAGGTCCGCCAATTAAATAAATGTGATATTTTGTTTCGATTTTATTAATTAAATCAGCCCACTTATTTTCAGGAAACTGTTTTGTGAACCAAACCGAAGTAGGAGCCATACAAATATATGGTCGCATTTTATATTGAGAAACTATTTGAAAGTCTTCGTCGGCAGGATATAATTTGGGTTTAAAAACACTATTGTCTGTAATTTCAGAAATCAATTCTATATTTCTTTCAATCTCATGTTTCCCATTGCCAATTTCATGTTTAATTTTTCGAGTAAAAAGAAAAGAAAATGGATTTTTACTAAATCCAACTTTTATTTTACTGCCGGAAAATGCTGTAATTATTCCTGTTGATGCAAATCTTTGAAGGTTTATAACATAGTCGTATTTTTTGCTTCGGATTAATTTAATAATACGAAACAGATTCTTTTTTTTCTCGTTTTTCTTATCCCAAATCAAAAGATTTGAAACAAAAGGATGATTTCTTAACAGGTTTTCATTCCCTTTACGTAATAAAAAATCAATTTGCGAATCGGGATAAAATTTATGCAGTTTTTCAATAATCGGGGTTGCTAAAATAACATCACCAATAAATGCTGTTTGTATAATTAAAAACCTCACCATATTTAAACCGCAACATTATATTCTCTTAAAGCATCATTTAGTGATGTTTTAAGATTTGTTGATTCTTTTCTTTTTCCAATAATTAATGCACATGGGACCTGATATTCTCCGGCATTAAATTTTTTAGTTTGTGTACCTGGTATAACCACTGATCTTGCAGGAACACGGCCTTTATATTCAATAGGCTCAGAGCCCGAAACATCAATAATTTTTGTTGATTTTGTTATAACAACATTTGCACCTAACACTGCTTCTTTTTCAATATAAACACCTTCAACAATTATGCATCTTGACCCAATAAAACAGTCATCTTCAATAATAACAGGAGCTGCTTGTACTGGTTCCAAAACACCTCCGATTCCAACACCCCCACTTAAATGAACATTTTTGCCAATTTGTGCACAAGAGCCAACAGTGGACCAGGTATCAACCATGGTTCCTGAATCAACATACGCTCCTATATTTATATATGAAGGCATCATTATAACATTTTTTGCTACAAAAGATCCGTATCGAGCTATTGCGTGTGGAACAACACGTACTCCCAGTTGATCATATCCTGTTTTTAAATCAATTTTATCGTGAAATTCGAATGGACCAACCGTGGTTACCTCCATTTTCTGAATTGGGAAATATAAAATTACAGCTTTTTTTATCCACTCGTTTACCTGCCAACCATTTTCTGTTGGTTCAGCAACTCTGACTTTTCCTTTATCAAGCAACTCAATTATCTCCCTGATAACATTTTGAGTCGACTCTTCTTTTAACAGGTTCCTGTTATTCCAGGCCTGTTCAATAATATTTTTATACTGTTTAAGCATTTTTAAAATATTAATTACGTTATAATGTAATCAGAATGCGAAGATAACCAAAAAAAAGGATGCAAAAAAGATTAAACACAAGACGAAACGGTATAGTTTTAATGTTTAAAATAATTAGAGAAAGTTAAAGATTGTTAAACATTCATGTGAGTCAAAGGATCATATTTTATATTTGTACTAAAAGGAAATATAATTAATGCCGGAAACCCTAAAAAAATACTTCTTGTTTTTTTTGATAAACCTGTCAATATTATCTCTTTTCGCGCAAGAGAGTGATAGCTTATATTATTTCTCAGGACAAGTGATAAGTATAGAAGGGGAATATCCGGTTGCTCTTGTACATATAATTAATATTGATCAACAGTGGGGTGTTGTTGCAGATACTTTAGGTTATTTTGAGATTTGGGTAAAACCAGGCAATATTTTAAATATTTCTGCAATAGGATTTGATTATCTGGAATATGGAGTAAATGGAATTATTAAAGATTCGTTAGTTCAGATTCATTTACAAAATAGGTATTACGAGATTCCCGAAGTTGCGATTTATTATTTAGGAACATACAAGGATTTTGAATACAAGGTTTTAAATTTAGAATTACCTGATATTGGAATTAATCCGGAGTTTAAAAAATTATTTAAACATGTAGAAGTTCCTCCCCAAGTTATGGAGCCGACTATAACAGGCCCGGCATCACTGATTTACGTATTGTTTAGCAAGGAGGCTAAAGCAATTAAGAAATACATAAAATTAACCAAAGAAGACAAAGTTAAAGAAGAGGTGTATCCTCGATACAATGAGCATATTATAAGAAATCTGACAGGATTAAGTGGCGAAGAAGCGTATGAGTTTATGGAGTTTTGTGATTTTCAGGATAAATACATTTTAAGTATTGATGATTATAATTTGTACTCAGAAATTTTATTACAATTTGAAGCTTTTAAAAAAAGTAAAGATGATTCGGAAAAACCTGAATGATTCTGTATTTTAGCAAAAACAATTAAAATGCCAACTTTAGCTCCACAATTTAGTGATATTCAGGAAGCGCATAAAAGAATAAAGTCTTTAATTCACAAAACGCCTGTGCTATCGTCCAAAAGTATTAATGAAATTTTTAATATAGAGTTATCTTTTAAATGTGAAAATTTTCAGAAAGTTGGGGCATTTAAATTTCGTGGGGCAACCAATGCAGTAAGGCTTTTAAATGAGAATGAAGCTGAAAAGGGAGTAACTACTCATTCATCTGGCAATCATGCAGCGGCATTAAGCTTGGCAGCAAAACAGTTGGGAATCCCTGCCTTCATTGTAATGCCTGAAAATGCTCCGGAAATTAAAAAGAAAGCAGTTGAAGCTTATGGGGCAAAAATTACTTTTTGTGAATCAACTTTACAAGCTCGCGAAGAAACATTAAGCAAGGTTCAGAAAGAAACAGGAGCTACATTTATTCATCCATACAATAACTTTAATGTAATTTGTGGGCAAGGAACAGCTGCCATAGAATTTTTAGAAGATGTTCACGATCTGGATGTAATAATTGCACCTATTGGTGGTGGCGGATTGATGAGTGGAACAGCCGTTTCTTCAAAGGCAATTAATCCTGAAATTAAAGTATATGGTGCAGAGCCTTTAAATGCTGATGACGCTTTTCGTTCTTTTAAAAAAGGTGTTTTAATTCCTGCAGGGCGTCCAAATACAATTGCCGATGGCTTGTTAACTTCTTTAAGTCCTTTGACTTTTCAAATAATTCGTGAAAAAGTGGATGGAATACTAACAGCTAAAGAAGAAACCATTGTAAGTGCAATGAGAATGATTTGGGAGCGAATGAAAATTATTGTCGAACCATCGGCTGCAGTTCCTTTGGCGGTGGTGATAGAGAATAGATATTTATTTAAAGGTAAAAAAGTAGGGATTATTGTTTCGGGAGGGAATGTTGATTTGGATAACTTACCTTTCTAGTACATCAGGCATCTTTGGGCTCAATTTAAATATTAGGGAGAGTATGTACAATGATATATCATTCTACATTATAAATTTAATTATTTTTTATAATCCTTGAGATGTTAGATATATTGTTACGCGAACCTGCCTGCCGCAGGCTGGGACGCGCTAAGAAATCGCAAAAGTTACGCAGAGATTATCTTAGCGTAACTTGGCGTTTCATTGCGTAACTCAGCGTAATAATTCCTTTTTATAAATAAATAGGTATTGGTTTTTCTTTCTCAACTTTTAAGCCTTCATTAATAAGTTTATGATATAAACATTCCTGGCTGAAGACAAGAAAATCAGACATCAAACTTTAGTCTTTTCTATTTAAATAAAATTCTCCGGTAATCGGGAAGTGGTCAGAAAGCTTTACATTAGGAATATCAAAATGCACACATTTTATTTCTTTACTGTGAAATATAAAATCAATTCTGAACGAAGGAAATTTACCCATATATGTAGTTCCAATACCTTTTCCTGCTTCTACAAATGAATCATTTAAATTTCCTTTCATTGTTCTATAAGAATAAGATACAGGAACGTCATTAAAATCGCCACACACAACTACCGGGTATGGCGAATTTTGAATGTGTTTTGATATTATGTTAGCCTGACTGGCTCTTTTAATAAATGCATCACGAAGCCTGAAAGAAATATCTTTTATTTCTTTTAATCTTTCTTCATCTTTTAACACTTTACTGTTGGTGATAAATGAGTAATTATTTTTATTGAAACGAATAGATTGCAAATGATTATTGAAAATTCTGATGGTGTCTTTGTTTATTACAACATCAGTATAAATACTTGAATTTGATGAATTGCTGAAATTAATTACACCCCTGTTAACAATTGGGTGTTTACTGAATGTTGCAATCCCATAGTTATAATTTATATTTTCAATAGCATAATCAATATGAGTAAAATATTTATTCTTAATATTGTTCATAATTGAATTCTCACTAAGCTCTCCGCTGTTTTGAGTAAAAAATTCCTGGAAACACATAAAGTCAAATTCCTGGGTGTTTATAAATTCGAAAATTTCGGGAAGTGTATTTTCGGTTTCGCTCCAGTTATATAAATCAAATAATCTCACATTAAATGATAAAATGTTAAATCCATTTTTGGATATCTCAGTGTCTTTATTTTGTTTCTTTAAAGGGATTTGAATATAAGTTGCCAGATAATTCCAGCCAAGCAATATGGCTATTAATGAAATAATAAAGAGTTTTCTTTTTTTGTAAATCCAAAATATAATAAAAAGTGAATTAACAATTAATAGAAAAGGGTAAGCTAATCCAAAAAAGGCCAACAACCATATTTTTTCAGGGCTTATAAATATAGACAAATAGGAAAGCAGCATCGCCCCGACAAAAATATAATTCAAATACCTTAATAAAGTGTAGATAATCGCTTTCAATTCAAATTTTATTTGATATTTATATCTAATTTAGAATTAATGATTGAAAAATTCAAGTGAAGCTTAAATATTTTGACGGAATTTTTTTATTTGCTGTTTTTAAATAAAATCTCTTTTTCCTTTTTTGTCAGGCTGTCGTATCCTGATTTAGCAATTTTATCCAGAATTTCATCAATACCTTTTTGTTTAGTTGCTTTATCTTTATTGTATTCGTAATCGCTTACAGGGCGTTTATAGGTTACTTTAAATTTATTTTGCGGTTTAAATAATGAAAATATTTTATCCATAAAGCGATCAAAACCTTTGGTAATATTTTTGCCTTTACGTAATTGTGAAATGTACAGGTATCCAAACAGTGCGCCTCCCAGGTGAGCAATATGTCCTCCTGCATTTGATGAGGCAATACTTAAAATGTCAAGCACAATAGAAAATGCAGCAATATATTTTAATTGAACAGGTCCAAAAAATAATAAGTTTATTGTATGATTTGGAGCATAAACAGAAATTGCTATTACAATTGCAATAACAGAAGCCGAAGCTCCAAGCGCATAAGACATTGGTAATACCTGATCGAATAAAGGAAATATATTAAACGATAAAATATACAATACGGCACCTGCAAGTCCACCAACAATATATACACTTAAGAGTTTTTTATTATCGAAGTAGCTTAAAAAGATCATCCCAAACCAATACAGCCAAAGCATGTTAAACAGGATGTGTAAAAAATCCTGATGTAAAAACATATATGTAAAAATGGTCCAGGGTTTATATACAAGGTTATTCAAATCGGCAGGAACCGCAAACCAGCTTACGAATGAAAAACCCGTATTTAATTGTAACAGGGTAATAAAAGTTCCAATAAGTTTTACTGCCAAAAAGACAGCAATATTTATATAAATTAACTTGATTAAAGCACTTCCGCTTTTAAATGATTTTTTTATTTCGTCGATAATACTCATGATGTTAACTTGTGAAATTTTACTTACTCCATTTTTTATTTTTGGTTCTACTGTTATTTTAGTGGCAATGATTAAATGTTATTTTATGTATGATGAATTTTTAACTTTTTTATTGATTATTGTGTGTTGTTTATTGAGTGTTTTTTCTAAATAACATCAATAGTTAATAGAAATTTGTTCTTTTACTATTCCAAAATTTAATAAGTATAAACCCAAATAACATGCCACCAAGGTGAGCAAAGTGAGCAATATTACTTCCTGGCTGAGTTAAGCCTAACCAAAGTTCAAGTGCCCCATAAAATATTACAAAATATTTTGCTTTAATTGGTATTGGAGGAAACAGCAACATCAATTTAGTATTTGGGAAAAGCATTCCGAAAGCTAAAAGAACTCCGAATACAGCTCCCGATGCTCCAACTGTTGGAATATTCATTTTAAGACTCAATAACTCATTAGCATATTGTTGTGCCATTGCAACGTAACTCGAAGATTCAGGATTTGAATACCAACCATTAAGAAGTTTGCTGTAAATCTGAGAATAATATTCAGGAAAATGATCTTTTACAAGCAGTGCGAATGCTTCAGGCGATGGAGTATTTGAAAAAGCTTTTATATCATTTAAAATACTTGCCATTTGCAAATGAATTACAAATGTATGTAGTACAGCTGCTCCAAGTCCGGTAACAACAAAATAAATAAAAAATCTTTTACTCCCCCATACAGTTTCTAAAACACGACCAAACATCCATAATGCAAACATATTAAAGAATAGGTGTGTTAATCCTCCATGCATAAACATGTGAGTAACAAACTGATAAGGTTGAAATAAGTCAGACTTAAAATAATGTAATCCAAGTACCTGGCTTAACTGGATATCAAAGGCATTTCCCAAAACCCAGGTTGCCAAAAGCATTATTATATTTATTATAATGAGATTTTTTACAACTGGGGGGATATCACTAAATTTTATGTTAATCATATTTATAAAATTAAAATGTCATTTAATTAAAACGTTTTTCGAGCTCATCTGTTTTAATGATGCTTACAATTAATTTGCCAAAAGGTGAATAGTTCGGATTTTGGCAGGCAAATAACATGTCAACCATTTCGTGCATTTCTTTATTGTTTAATGGTTGATTACTACTAATTGCTGAAGCTTTTGCTAAAGATTTGGCAATTTTTTCTTTGGCTTGTGTTTTTGCATCAAGCTCTCCAGTCGAATATTCGTTTAAAAATTTATCTATAATTTGTTCCGGTTCCTGATTACTTGAATCGGCAGGCATTCCGTTAATAACAATAGAGTTTCTTCCAAAATCATCAATATCAAAACCCAAACTTTTTAAATCATCGTTTATATCCATCAACAAAGCATGATCTTTGGCATCTAGTTCAATAGTTTTAGGATATAAAGATTTTTGAGTAACCGCTGATTCAAAAGAAAGAGTATTTAAAAATTTCTCGAAAAGAATCCTTTCATGTGCTCTTTTCTGATCAACAATCATTAAACCGGATTTTACAGGTGTAAATATATATTTGTTTTTAAAATGAAAATACTTTTCGCTTACATCCGGATCTGTAATAGTTTGTTGAGAATTTTCGTTAGAGATAAATGAAAATTCATCCGATTGTTGATTTTCTTTTTCAAATCCTTCATATAACTTATCCCAGTTTACCAGATTTTCTTTTTCCAGAGAAATTGCTGAGCTTTTTGGATTCTTGCTAACGGGTTTCTTATGCTCAAAAGGATTGAAAGTAGGATCAATTTCTATTTGAGGGTTTCTGATTTCTGTATTTTTTGATAAAACCGGGATGTTGAATCCTTGTTCCTGATTGAAATCAATAGACGGAACAATATTATTTTTTCCAAGGGCCTGTTTTACTGCAGAGTGTACAATTTGCCATATAGCCTGTTGATCCTCAAATTTAATCTCTGTTTTTGTTGGATGAATATTTACATCTATAGTTGATGGATCGGCTGTTAAATATAAAAAATAAGAAGGAGCAGTTTCTGGTTGTAAAATCTGGTCGTAAGCGTTTATAATGGCTTTATTAAAATAAGCGCTACGCATATATCTGTTATTAATAAAGAAAAATTGCTCGCCTGATTTTTTGCGTGCATATTCCGGCTTACCAATAAATCCTTTAATAGAAACAATGCTTGTATTGCTTTCAATGGTAATCAGGTTTTGATTTATCCTTTTTCCGAAAACAGCAACTATTCTTTGTCTGATGTTAGCTTTAGGCAGTAAATAAATTTCCGAATCGTTATGATAAAGTTTAAATTCAACTTCAGGATTAGCCAATGCGATTCTTTGAAACTCCGAAATAATATGTCCAAATTCTGTAGTATTCGATTTTAAAAATTTTCTTCGTGCCGGAACATTAAAGAAAAGATTTTTCACTGCTAAATTAGATCCTTTAGCACAACTCACAGATTCCTGATTTATAACTTTCGATCCCTCAATTGTAATCTGAGTTCCTATCTCACTATTTTCTTGCCGGGTTTTTAATTCAACTTTTGCAATAGCTGCAATAGAAGCTAAAGCTTCACCTCTAAATCCCATGGTCGAAATTGCAAATAAATCATCCGCTGTTTTG
Source organism: Bacteroidales bacterium (assembly GCA_030611105.1). Classification (GTDB taxonomy): domain Bacteria; phylum Bacteroidota; class Bacteroidia; order Bacteroidales; family UBA12077; genus UBA12077. Next base: position 25,736 of record JAUWQL010000018.1, on the reverse strand, counting down.
ATTTTTGAAGTAGAGTGTCGCTCGAAAGAAAGTCGTGCGTCAGTATCCGACATTCCAATACCCTTATCAATTACCTGAATTAATGTTTTTCCGGCATCTTTTATATTTATAGTAATTGAATCAGCTTTTGCATCAATGGCATTTTCTACCAGTTCCTTAACAACAGAAGCCGGTCGTTGAATAACTTCTCCTGCTGCTATCTGGTTTGCAACTGAATCGGGTAAAAGCTGAATAATATCTGACATTAAAATGCGATTTAGAAATACAGAAGAAAGTAAGCAATAGCGGACAAAACAATAAGAATAACAATCAATCGCATGGTTGATTTTCTTTTTTGTTCTATATTTTTTGTAAAGTATCCGCGCATTTGCCCTTTAATATTAGGAACGTAGGGCTTATCTGAATCTTCAAGATCCTCTACACCTATTTCTCTTTTTATTTTTTGTATGCGATTTTCCAGATCTTCCTTTTGCTCATCATAGTATCTAGGTGCAAACTTAAATTGCCTATTTTTAGGAGTATGTAAAAACTTTATAGCCATTTTATTAAAATTTTATTGCTGCAAAGTTATTCAATATTTTATCATTAATTAAATTTTATAGAATTGATATAATTTAATACGATTTAGTTATGTATTAATTGTGTAGAAATAAGATATTATAAGTTGGTTTTTATCATATATTTGCAAGCGAAATTTTATATAAATGTATCTGTGCTAAAAATATTATAATTAAATCTTTGCGAATCAGATAAACTTTTATATTTTTGCATTCCCAAAAAAGTATAAAAACTGTTAAAAATTTAATAGATGTACGCAATTGTAGAGATCGCAGGCCAACAGTTTAAAGTTGAGAAAGACAGGAAAATCTTTGTTCATCGTTTAGATGCCGAAGAAGGATCAACTGTAGAGTTCGACAAAGTACTGTTGATAGATAATGACGGAAAGGTAAAAGTTGGAAAACCTACCGTGAAGGCCGCAAAAATTTCCGCTAAGATTTTAGTTCACCAAAAAGGTGACAAAGTTCTTGTTTTCAAGAAAAAGAGAAGAAAAGGGTATAAAACGTTAAACGGTCATCGTCAACAATTTACCCAAATTCAAATAGAAGAAATTATTGCTTAATTTTAAAATATTTTAGAAAATGGCACATAAGAAAGGAGCTGGTAGTTCACGTAACGGTCGCGAATCGGAAAGTAAACGATTAGGTGTAAAACTATATGGCGGCCAAGCTGCCAAAGCTGGTAACATTATTGTTCGTCAACGCGGAACAAAACATCATCCGGGCGAAAATGTAGGCATGGGTAAAGACCATACTTTATTTGCTTTGATTGATGGTGAAATCGAATTTAGAAAAAAACAAGGGGATAAATCATTTGTATCTGTTATTCCTTTCGAAGCATAAAAGAATTTTACGTAATTTTGAATCTCCTGATTTTACTATTTTATAGTAAAAATTTAGGAGATTTTTTATTTAGGTAACCTCCAAAAATAGGTTTTGTCAATGAAAATGAGCGAAAAATTGAATCACAAGGCGGAGGGTGAAATAATCCGCAGGCGTAGCGGTAGCTACGTTGAGGAAGGATTTTGTCCGACAACGAAGTGATTCATTTTTGCAGCCATTTGTAATAAAAAGTTATTTTTAGAAGTTACCTTTATTAATAATTCATATTATCAATTAGAGATATGCTCACCTTAAAATTCATCCAGGAAAATAAAGATTTAGTAATTGAGAGATTGAAAATTAAAAACTTTCAAGCTGAAAATATTGTTAGTCAAATTCTTGATTTAGATCAAAAACGCCGTTCAAACCAAAATAAGATGGATAGCAACCAGGCGGAATTAAACAAAATGTCGAAAGAAATTGGTATGTTATTCAAAAACGGAAAAGTAGAGGAGGCAAACCTGTTAAAAGAAAAAAATACTGAATTAAAAGTGACAGTGAAATCTCAAGGGGATGAATTAACAGCTATTGAAAAGCAATTAAATGATTTATTAGTTCAGATCCCAAACATACCTCATGAGTCAGTGCCTGTTGGAAAAGGCGAAGAGGATAATATTGAAGTGAAATCAGGAGGAAAAATCCCTGAATTACACAAAGGAGCTATGCCACATTGGGATTTGGCGAAGAAATATGATATTATTGATTTTGAATTAGGAAATAAACTTACAGGTGCTGGATTTCCGGTTTACAAGGGAAAAGGAGCAAAATTACAACGCGCATTAATTAGCTATTTTCTTGACGAAGCTACGAAAGCAGAATATCTGGAAGTAATGCCTCCGCTTATGGTTAATGAAGATTCCGGATTTGGAACAGGTCAGTTACCTGATAAAGAAGGGCAAATGTATCATGTTACTGCCGATAATTTGTATTTAATTCCAACAGCAGAAGTTCCGGTAACCAATATTTTTCGAGATGTGATTTTAAGTTCAAAAGATTTCCCACAAAAAATGACTGCTTATACTCCATGTTTCAGGCGAGAAGCAGGTTCGTATGGGAAAGATGTTCGAGGATTGAATCGTTTGCATCAGTTTGATAAAGTAGAAATTGTTCAGGTACAACATCCTGAAAAATCGTATGATACACTTGACGAAATGGTAAATCATGTTGAGGGATTGGTTAAATCGTTGAATCTTCCATATAGAATATTAAAGTTATGTGGAGGTGATATTAGTTTTACTTCGGCCTTAACATACGATTTTGAGGTATTCTCTGTAGCTCAGGAAAAATGGTTAGAGGTCAGTTCTGTATCAAATTTTGAATCGTACCAGGCAAACAGACTAAAACTAAGATATAGAGAAGAAGGCGAGAATAAACCTCAATTAGCACATACCTTGAATGGAAGTGCACTGGCATTGCCGAGAATTTTGGCTGCATTGCTTGAAAATAATCAGACAGAGAAAGGAATTGTTATTCCTGACGTTCTGAGGCCATACACCGGATTTAATATTATTGATTAGAATATTTTATATAGTAATTAAAGAGTGTTCGTTTGGGCACTCTTTTTTTGTTTTATCAAATAGAGTTTTTATAATATTTAAATTATTCGTATTATTAATTTCTATTCTCAAAACTAGCATTATGAAATTGCGAATAATTATTTTAATACTGGCATCTATCTTATTTTCAAATTGTAAAAGGAAGGAAGCCCCGGATACTACAAAAGTTGATAAATTATTATTAGTTACGGATAGTTTATTAGATATTGTACAGAATCAGTATAATTTTACCTCAGATAACTTTTACTTACTTATTGATGACAGCCTGAGAATACATTCTTTGGCTCAGAATATAAATCTTCCCGATTCACTTGGATTTTACCAGTATCTTGAACAAAATATAAGTGATTTTAATGAAATTATTCTTCAAACTCAAAGAGAAATTTACTTTGCAAAAGATCAATTGTCGTCGTTAAAAAATGAGTTTTTAAATAACCAGATTTCAAAATCTGAATATATTTTGGAAACAAAAGATGTTTATGAAATGATAAATTTTTTAAAAGAAAGGGTTGATTCAAACATATACCTGATAAACGAAAAGTATAATACTCTTTTCTTTTCAATTAAAGATTCTGCGCAAAAATGAAAAACCAGAGTAAAGCATATATATATGCAGGACTAACAATTCTTTTTTGGGGAACATCAGCTTCAGCTTTTAAAATTGGATTAAGATACGTCGATTATTTCCAGTTGTTATTTATAGCTACATGTACAACAATTATATTTCTGTTTTTTGTTTTATTATTCCAAAAGAAACTTAGCCTGATTAGCCAGCTAACAATAAAAGATTATTCACATTCATTGGCATTAGGTTTTTTAAATCCGTTCTTTTATTATACGATACTGTTTATTGCGTATACTTTACTCCCTGCCCAGATTGCACAGCCATTAAATTTTGTATGGCCAATAATCCTGGTTTTATTATCTGTTCCATTTCTAAAACAAAAGTTAAGTTTAAAAAGCATATTAGCTTTAGTATTAAGTTTTTTAGGTGTTGTTATAATATCTTCAGAAGGAAACGTAATGAACATGAAATTTTCTAATCCTTTAGGTGTTATTTTAGCCTTAAGCAGTTCAGTTGTTTGGGCCTTGTTTTGGTTACTTAATATTAAAGATAAACGAGATGATATATTGAAATTATTTCTTAACTTTTTATTTGCATTTTTGTTTATAACAATAACAACTTTAATATTTTCCGAAATAAAATTAGTGAGTATCGAAGGATTATTAGCCGGAGTTTATATTGGTTTATTTGAAATGGGCATAACATTTGTGTTATGGTTAAAAGCATTAAAGTTAGTAGAACGAACAGATAAAATTAGTAACTTAATATATTTAACACCTTTTTGTTCGTTAATATTTATAAGCATAATTTTAGGAGAAAAAATATTTATAACCACATTATTTGGATTAATTTTGATCATTTCAGGAATATTAATTCAGCAAGTAAAAAGGAAAAGAAATAGTTATGAAAAACAAAATTTATAATTTGTCTTTGGTTTTGGCCTTATTAATTGGCCTCGTTTTTATTAATTCATGCGAAAAGGATAAAATATATCCTCCGGGTTCTGATACTGTTAGCGAGTTGTACTCAATAATGAATCAGTGGTATTATTGGAAAGATTCCATTCCTGACGTTGATCCTGATGATTATACTAATCCGAATGATTTGCTGGAAGCAATGAGATATGAACCCAGAGATAAATGGAGTTACATTACTACTCAGGAAGCGCACTCACAATATTATGAGGAAGGAACCTATGTCGGATATGGTTTTGGATATGCACCGGATTCCGATGGAAATATAAGAATTACATTTTTGTTTGATGATTCTGATTTAAATGATGTCGGAGTACAACGGGCTTGGATAATAAAAAAAATAAATGGAAATATTGTTGACGAGAATTCTAATTTAAGTGATTTATTAGGTGCAAATGAAATAGGAGTTAGCAATACTATAGAGTTTGAATCTCCAACAGGAGTAAATGTTTCCGAAACGTTTATGAAAAAACTTGTTACAATTAATACCGTGGGTTATACAAGTGTAATTGAAAACGGAAGTAACAAGGTAGGTTATTTTGTATTTAAAAGTTTTATAGGACCTTCTATTGCTGAATTGAATGCTGCATTTGGATCTTTCAAGACAGAAGGAGTTAATGAGCTTGTAATTGATTTAAGGTATAATGGTGGTGGGAAAATGGATGTTGTTACACACCTTGCAGGATTAATAATACCGGATAATGTTGATGGAGAACTATTTGTAAAGTATGTGCATAATAACGACAGGTCAGATATGGATGAGGGAGTGAATTTTGAGAAAGACCTAAATTCTTTAGGATTGAATAAAGTTTACTTTATTACAAGTAAAGGCTCTGCATCGGCTAGCGAGGTTATCATTAATGGACTCGATCCACATATTGACGTTTATATTGTTGGAGATGACACTTATGGTAAACCCGTTGGAATGTATGTGTTTAGTAGTAACGTAAGCAATTTAGTTTATGTTCCTATTTCTTTTAAATTAGTGAATGCACTTGATTACGGAGGATATTACGATGGATTAGAGGCCAACAGTTATGTTGAAGATGATATTTCGACAAATTTTGGCATAGGGGAAGCTACATTAGATGAGGTACTATATCATATTGAAAATGGTTCTTTTTCAAGCACGAAATCATCTTATGATATTTACAGGAAGCCGTTTAAAGAGATTCGTAACTTAAAAGATGAAATAGGTTCTATATAATTTTTAATCATTGGATAAAGAAAGAATCATATTAGGAATTGATCCCGGTACAACCATTATGGGATATGGGTTAATAAAAATTGCAGGAAAAGAAGCAAAACTAATTGTATTGGGTGTAATCGAACTAAAAAAAATTACTGATCATTACACCAAACTAAAACGCATTTTCGATCGGGTTACATCATTAATTGACCAGTACCATCCGGACGAAATGGCTGTTGAAGCACCTTTTTTTGGGAAGAATGTTCAATCTATGCTTAAACTTGGCAGAGCACAAGGGGTTGCAATATCGGCTGCCTTATCAAGATCAATTCCCATTTTTGAATATGCACCACGAAAAATTAAAATGTCGATAACAGGTCAGGGAAATGCTTCAAAGGAGCAAGTTGCAATACTTTTAAAGAATCTTTTAAAGATTAAAGAATTACCTTCTGATTTGGATGCTACCGATGGACTTGCTGCAGCAATGTGCCATTTTTATCAAACAAATGTTCCAACAACCGCTAAAACATTTAATAGCTGGAAAGATTTTATGAATAAAAACCCGGGACGTATAAAAAAGTAATCCCGCAATATTGCGGGATTACTTTTTTATATATTATGTATTGTATTATTGTAATTGAAATACAATAGGGAATGTAAATCTAACTCGAACGGGTCGGCCTCTTTGTTTTCCGGGAGTCCATTTTGGAGATGATTTAACAACTCTAATAGCTTCCTTGTCTATTGATGGGTCAACACCACGAACAACAATAACATTTGCAATATCTCCTTTACCATTTATATCAAACTGAACGAATACTCTTCCACTAATGCCATTTTCCTGAGCAATAATAGGATACTTTAAGTTTTGCTGTATGTAAATACGGAATGCATCACTGCTTTTACCCTGGAATGTTGGCATATCTTCTACTACGAAGAATACTTCTTGCTCGTTAACTTCTTCATCTTCTTCATCAAACTCAACGATTTCAATTTTAGTATCCTGATCTGCTTCAGTATCGTCAAGAATTAATTCATCTTCAATTTCCACATCATCTTCTACAATGTTAATTACCTCTGTAGTTTGTGGTGGTGGAGGTGGTGGAGGTGGTTCGTTTTGCTGACGAGTAATAGGAATAATTTCTTCCTCAAGATCCATATCTCCAAGTTCTCCTAATGAATTAAGGTTTGCAGGCCGTGATCCCCATTCAAAAGCAAGTAAAACTATGCCCAGTGCGACAACATAACCTAACTGAAGAAAAATCCCTCTGCTCTTTTCTAAATTAGCCTTATCTGTTTTTTTAATTTCCATGTTGGTTTATTTTTGAATGTCTAAAAATAGATAATATTATAATGTTTTTCAAAATTTAGATGCAAAAAATAATATCAAAGTTGCTTTTGGCTTTAATATTACGTTTTAAATATTGTTATGTTTCTTAAAATCAGTAATAAATTGTTAAAAAAAGTTAAAATAAAAATATTTACTTTATTCTATAAAACATCAATTATTATATATAAATGTTTCCAGGCCGCTAAAATAACTTTTCATTTTAAATAAAAAAAGGTATTTTCACATGATTTTATTTTTGGGGCATTACCTGCCTGCCGGTTAAGCTGCCTTTGGCATGCCAGGCAGGGCTCAGTTGGCCCCGGAATTTTCGGGATTAGAGCGTAATGACTGGTTCACGATCTTTAATTTACTTGGGGCATTAGCTCAGTTGGCTAGAGCGTTTGACTGGCAGTCAAGAGGTCAGCGGTTCGATTCCGCTATGCTCCACCTTCGCTCACCGAAGCTTTGGCATAGGTGAGTTTTTTCTTTTTATAAAAGACATCTGCTGGCGCGGAAATGTTTTCCGTGCCTTTTATTTTCACTGCATTAGCCCGGATTGCAAATCCGCGTTAGCGGACCATCTTCCCATCTTAAGCTAGTTCATATAATTTAAATCTTCCTTTTCTTTTTTCTGATTTTAAAAAACCATAATCTTCAAGACTGGACAAAATTGAATAACTAATTATTTTAAATTCTTCCTTAAAAGTTTCTTCAAACTCCTTGTTAGTTATACTATTATTTCTCTTAATGTATTCAAACACTTTTGATCTTGTTTCCAAAATAACATAAGCTCTATCAATAATCCACCTGTCTGATTTAAGTTCAGCAAAAAAATATAGAATGTCTTTTATATTTGCTAGTTGTCCTTTAATTCCATTTAAAGCAAAATAATCAGGAGTAAAGTTCAAAGCAGGTAATGATAAATTGAACCCACGATATCCACGATTTAATTTTTCATGTTCAATTAGCGGTTCTGTAAGACTTAAAGCTAATGTACTATATTGAATGTACTCTGATGTAGCTTTTAGACGATCAGTATTATTCTGTTTGTTTATAGTATCAAAATACAAATCCTTTAACACTTTCAACTTTTGACCATTATATTCCTTTCTGTATCTTAATATAATTTCAGGAACTCTAACTTCATCAATTGGCTTATTAAATAAAGTGTTTTCCTTTTTTTCTAATTCTTCAAAATAGTTGTCATTTGAATCATTAGCTTTTTCCTTTCTTCTTTTTCTAAAAAAAATCATAGCATAAAATTTAAAATAACCTAAATCCTTAAAGATGAAAACTTTTAATACAAGTTAAGACAAAATTAAAAGATTACCAATTATAAGATGCTTCTTTGTTCTGATTACTAGGAAAGTCCAAATTACCATTCATTATTTTCCACAATTGGGTTTTTGACATAGATGGAATAGGAATCAACAATTGATTGCAAGTCGCTTTTTAATGATCTCATTAATTCAAAATATTTTTCTTTTGTTAATCCTGTTATTGTTTTCCCTTTTGAACTTGGGTAAAAATCCGCAATAGGCATAATAGGACGTTTGTTATAATCATCATCCCTTGCTGACTGACAGTTAACACTTTCAATTACAATCCTGCATTTAGTATCTTTCATAAAGAATTTTATTGTGTATGAAAATGTCCAAAATTGTTTCCATGATGTCATTGTTGCGTAATTCCGTTCTTTTTGCAGAGTTCCTTTTATTAAAATAACACCTGCATCTTTATCATCATTTTGAATTACATCTTGTGCAGAGTTCCAATTTTCACTAATAAAGAGCTTTGTTTTTGAATACAAATCATCTTTATTATCAGCTAATGAATCAATTATTACATCCCATTTAAAATTAACTTGGGAATACGATACAACACCAATAAACATAAACAAAGCAACGATTAAATATTTTTTCTTTTTTCTCATAATACTGCTAAGGTATTAAATTTAATGTCTTTTGACATTATTTAATGTATAATTTTTCTATTTCATTAAATGGAATACTTTCAGTTTTTTATATTTTTTAGTTGGTTTCCCTGCATAGTATCGTTTAAAATATTTTTTGTGAAGTTGTACGTAGTTTTTTTCATTTTTTGATAAAAACCAATGCTATGTTCAAATAATTATAAATTAATGAACACGTTGTCGGTTTGTGTTCATTTTTCAGTTAATTTAGAGGAGTGTATCCGTGAAGAGGACATAAAATACTATCATTTGAGTTAAAAAAGGCTTTATTTAAAAACCGTATGGTTTCATTATTGCATCAAGGTCACGCCATTTTTTTCCTTTGCTAAAATTCGCTGCAACAGTTGGAGGAATACCTAACATTAATACCTGGTGTATACCTAAACGCTTTACTCTTTTTTTAAGAATTGCATTTGCTTTGTTTTCTTCTGCAATCATTCCTGCATATATTACTGAAAACCATTGTTCAATTAATACTTGGTGTTCTTCCTTGTAAATCGAAACCAATCTGTCTATCAAACTTAAAATATTTTGGTCGATGCTTTTGCTCGTTTTATTATAAATTTCAACAAAATCATTATAGACTTTATCTTCCTCGTAATGTTCTGAAATATTCTTTAGGTCAACAAAGTATTCTACATCAAAAGGTGCTTTTTTCGCTCCATTACTTTCAACTACATATACACACCAGTCGTCAAATTTTCCGGTATCAAAAATTACTTGTCTGTCGTTTTTGAGATTTTTTATAAGTCTCGCCATCGTTTTTTATTTATATTTTAAAGCTTTGCGATATTTTATGGAAAAGTTAATTTTCATTTTTAAGATTAAGTAGATTGTAAGGCTTGTTCATAGTTGTAGTTTGTAATTAATAGTTCGTTTAATTCTCCTCTTTTTTCCGGATTAGCATTTATGCTTCTTTTAGCTTTTACTCGGGCAATAGAAAATTCAGAATAAATTTCATCAAAGAAATTATCGTTAGGATTTTTTCCTTTGACATCGGAATTACTTAGCATCCATTTGTGTCTTTGCTTTTCAAGTTTAGAACAAAAATTTCTTAATCTAATTTGTTCATCATCATTAAATTCGTCTTTTGCATATGAGTTAAAGTTCGATGTTTCGCTTAATGGTTTGTAAGGTGGATCGAAATAGAAGAATGAATTAGTTGTTGCTTTATCCAATGTTGCTTCGTAGTCACCGCAAAGAATCTCAACCTTTTGTAAAGCATTGTTGACTGCTATAATATTTTTCTTGTCACATATCGTCGGCTTTTTATAGCTACCCATTGGTACATTATATTTATTACTTTTATTTACTCGATAAAGACCATTAAAACAAGTGCGATTTAGAAAGATAAATAAAGCGGCTTGACTGTTTTTTTCTTCTTTTCTTGCGTTGTACAGTTCTCTTTTTTTGTAGTAATAATCTTTTTTTTCTTCTTGTTTGCTCTCTAAAGAGTGGAACTCATTTTGTAGAATTTGTAGAATTGAAATTAGTTCTTTTGGTTGGGAAGCAATGATGTTATAAGTATTGATCAAATCTTTATTTATATCGTTTATAACAGCTTTCTCTAAGTTCGGAAACTTGTTTAGCATCCAAAATAAAACTGCCCCGCTACCCACAAAAGGCTCGATGTATGTGAATTTTGATTTAGTTATTTCGTTTGGTAGTGATTTTCCAATCTTATTTATTAATTGAGTTTTACCACCAGCCCATTTTAAAAATGGTTTTGCAATTTTATTTCCCATTCTGCTCAGTTTGAAAGGTTTCTTTTTTCATAGTAAACTTGTTAAAATATTTTTTGCCTTATTTAAACCTTGCATTGCAAAAGGGTCGTTTTTAACTGTGTCAAGCACTTTGTCGCTAAGCCACAAGGTTAATAATTCTTCGTCTGATACCTTGTAATAAATAGCAAGCTTTATTACTTGTTCTCTTGTCAGCCGTCTTTCTCCTCTCTCCATTTTACTGATTAGTGCTGTGTCGATTTCGAGGTAAGCTGCAACTTGCCTAAGTAATAAGTTCTGGGATTCTCTAAGCGCCCTTATTTTTTCTCCTAACGAATTCATTGTACAAAGATTGACTTGTCAATATATGTCAAATATAATAAAAATAAATATTTTTAATTAATAATATGCTTGGAATAAAACAAAACGTTTTTATTTTCTTTTTATAGATTTGATCACTATATTTGAATTTGAGTTAACACTATACCATTATTTAAATAATAATTAAACCATTATGAAAAAGATTATTGTAGCAGTTTTATTATCATTTTTTGTTCTTGTAATTTTAAGTTCTTGCAAAAGCAAGGATTGTCCAACTTATGGACAGGTTGAGGTTGAACAGACAGAAATTAATGGATAGTAAATATCAGAATTAGTAAATATTTCTTGAAATTTAGTTTATAAATAAGCTATTTATTTTTTATTCCATTTGTTTTTCCCTGATTTCCTTAAATTCTGATCCTTCTTTCCACTTAGGAAAAGTTATTTCATTACTTAGTTCATATCCAATTCGGAAAGATATTTTGGCATCATCAACAATTCCGGTAAAGGTCCATGTGTCAGGATTGTATTGATCGGTTGGTTTATGGTAATTATTGTTTATCCAGTCTTTTTCTTTTTTTAATGCCCATTCTTTCCCAAATTCTCTATTGTCGCAATTGCCTCTGGCAAATAATGCAGGAACACCAACCCTGGCAAAACTAAAATGATCGGCCCTGTAATACATTCCGGTATGCGGATTTGGATCAGGAAGAACATATCTATCGTAATCTTTGGCAAACTTTTCCACATAATCTTCCAGTTCCGATTGTCCGTAACCGGTTATCATAATATCCTTGTAAGGGCCATAAGGCAACATTAAATCGTTATTAATATTTGCAACTGTTTTATTTAAAGGATAAAGAGGATGAGTTGCATAATAATCTGAACCCAGCAATCCTTGTTCTTCTGCTGTAGGAGCTAAAAACATGATTGTTCGGGCATTACCTTTTCTAAGGTTAGCAAAAGCTTCGGCAATTTCGAGCATCCAGGCTATTGATGTTCCATTATCAACAGCTCCGTTATAAATTGAATCACCATTTAAAGGCCTCCCAATTCCTAAATGATCCCAATGAGCAGAATAAATTATTACTTCATCCGGTCTTTCTTTTCCGGGTAGAACACCAATAACATTTTTCGATGTTGCAAATCTATGACTGCTTTTAATATTTAAACTCAATCGTGATCTCATTCGAAAAGCTTTGAAGTCTGGATTTTTAGCTTTTTCTTTTAGCTCCATTAAATCTAATCTGGCTAAAGAGAATAATTCTTTTGCAGCATTAAAAGTTAGCCATCCTTCAATAGCGCACATCGACATATAATTATCTTCAGCTTGTAAATATAATTTGGGAATTGTTGCTCCATTCAGAACAACACTCCATGGATAACCTGCTGGTTCTGATTCATGAATTATTAATATTCCTTTGGCACCTTGTCGTGCTGCTTCTTCATATTTATATGTCCAACGACCATAATAAGTCATTTCGTTACCTTTAAAGAAATCTTTATTATCTGTTCCAAATCCTGGATCGTTAACCAAAACAACCACGATTTTTCCTTTTACATTTATTCCTTCATAATCATTCCAGTTATATTCCGGAGCTACAATTCCATATCCGGCAAAAACCATATCCGAGTTTCTTACTGATATTTTATCAACTAAATGTTTTGAAAAAGCAACAAAATCATCTTTATAATTTAATTCTATTGTTGCATTCCACATACTTATTTTCATTCTTTTATCAGGAATGTCTGTTACTTCAACCATTGGTACTTCCTGAATATAGCTTCCATTATTTGAAGGTTCAAGACCAATTTTTTTGTACTCTTTTACCAAAAATGCAACCGCTTTTTCTTCTCCAATAGTAAAAGGTTTTCTTCCCTGGAAATCATCAGAGGCAAATTCCGTTACAATTCGAGTCATATCTTCTTCATTAATGGTCGATTCAGCTTTTTTGAAATCGGAGCAAGAAGAAAATAATATTGATATTATGAATAAGAATGAGATAAAGAAATGCTTTTTCATTTTCGTATTATTATAATAAAATGATGTGATCAATCGTATTTAAAAAGAGCTTTCGAAAGTACTGAATAATTCATCAATATATAAATTATATAAACAGATATTTTGTATATTTATTTTCTTAAACCTTTAATTAATAATCATGAAAAAGCTAATCTTGTTAATCAGTTTATTTTTATCATTTAATACTATTTTTTCTTCTGAAAATGAAATAAAAGTTCCTTCTAAAATAAAAGAGGTAACTGTATTTCAGAAAGGAGCACAAGTTTATAAATCTGGTTCGGTATTTATTAATACGGGCGTAACAGATCTTTTGATTACGGATTTACCAAGAAATATTAATCAGCAAAGCATACAGGTAAAAGGTTTTGGAAACTTTACCATTTTAAGTGTAAACTATCGGTTGAATTATTTGAGATCCCAAAAACAATCAAAAGAAATAAAAGTTCTGGAGGATAGTTTAGACTTTTTAAAATATAAGAAAAAAGATATTGAAAATAAGATAGAAATTTATAAAGCCGAAGAAGGTATATTGTTAGCAAACAAATCAATAGGAGGAGATCAGTCAGGAGTAAGTGTAACAGCCTTAAAGGAAGCTATGAATTATTTTCATTCTAAGTTAAACGAGATAAAATCAAAGGAACTGGAGTTAAGCAAAAGCTTGGTTAATATAAACGAAAGTTTAAATAGAATTCAAAACCAACTGAATTCACTACGAACGAAACGTAACAATCCAATTTCTGAAATAGTTGTAAAAGTTTTGGCAAAAGAAAAAACAAAAGCAATATTGGATTTAAAATATGTGGTTTATAATGCGGGATGGACACCGGAATATGATTTAAGGGCAATTGATATTAATAATCCTGTACAATTAAATTATAAAGCTAAAGTTTTTCAATCGAGTGGTGAAGATTGGAAAGATGTTAAATTAACCATCTCAACTGGTAATCCTCAAATTAGTGGAGTAAAACCAGAGATATATCCATGGTATATTAGTTTTTATGAACCCTTACAATATATGATAAGAGGTGCGAAATCTATGCCTATGGCAAAAGCTGTGTATAATGAGGTTGAGATTATGGATTTTGAAGAAGATGTTATGACCGAGGCTGAAGAAGTTGTATTTGAAACAACAACAAGTCAAACAAGCGTAGAATTCAATATTGATATTCCTTATACAATTCCTACGGATGGTAAAGCTTACACTGTTCAAATTAACAAATTTAGTTTAGATGCTGATTATACTTACTATGCTGCTCCAAAATTGGTTGAGTCTGTATTTTTATTAGCACAGATTACAGGTTGGGAACAATATAATTTATTGCCCGGCTCCGCAAGTATATTTTTTGAAGGAACCTATGTCGGTAATTCAAATATTAATCCCCGGAATACAAATGATACCTTAAATCTTTCTTTAGGTCGTGATGAGTCAATTGTTGTATCACGAACTAAAATAAAAGATTTTGAAAGCCAGAGAGTGATAGGAGTAAATAAAAAAGAAACTTTTGGTTATGAAATAGAAATTCGAAATAACAAAAATTCAGATATTTCTATTATCATTAATGATCAATTTCCTGTATCAACAAATAAAGAAATTGAGGTTGAACAAATAGAAAAATCAGGAGCTAAGTTAAATGAAACATCAGGAAAATTAAGTTGGGAGTTTAATTTGAAATCGCGGGAATCAAAGAAACTCAAAATGAAATATTCTGTTAAATATCCAAAAAATAAAAGAATTGAATTGTAAATATATTTTATAGTAGAACCACAATGCATTGTGGCTCTACTATTGTGCATTGCGGCTACTATAATATGATTTATTTTCCTCCAAATTCCATTAAATAAGCTTTTATAAAACCATCGATATTTCCATCAAGTACATCTTGAACGTTACCAACTTCAAAATTTGTTCTTACATCTTTAATTATTTTGTAAGGATGTAATACATAGTTTCTGATTTGAGATCCCCATTCAATTTTTTTCTTTTCGCCCTCAATTTTTGCTCTTTCATCCATTTGTTTTCTTAACTCTAACTCATATAATTGAGATTTAAGCATTCGTAAGGCGTTTTCTTTATTATTTAATTGAGATCTGGTTTCCTGATTTTCAATTACAATTCCTGTAGGGGCATGTCTGAGTCGCACAGCTGTTTCTACTTTATTTACATGCTGTCCTCCGGCACCACTCGAACGAAATGTATCCCATGTAATATCAGCAGGATTTATGTTAATTTCAATGGTTTCGTCGACAACCGGAGATACAAAAACAGATGCAAAAGATGTATGTCGCCTGTTGGCTGAATCAAATGGAGATAAACGAACCAATCGATGAACGCCGTTTTCGCTTTTTAAATAACCATAAGCGAATTCACCAACAAATTCTAAAGTTACAGTCTTTATTCCTGCAGTATCGCCAGCTTGATAATTTACTTCTTTAACTTTATAATTGTTTCGTTCGCCCCAGCGAATATACATACGCATAAGCATTTCTGCCCAATCGTGACTTTCTGTTCCCCCGGCACCTGGATTTATTTGTAAATATGCTCCTAAACTATCTTCGTCGTTTCGAAGCATGTTTTTAAGTTCCAGGTTTTCGATTAAGTCAAGTGTTTTAGCATATTGGTTCTCAACTTCAGATTCTTCAATTTCTCCTTCTTTAAAAAAATCGATAGCAACAATAAGTTCCTCAACCTGTGTTTCAATTTCCTTAAAAGAATTGGTCCAGTCTTTTAATCTTGAAATATGTTTTAACTGTTTTTCTGCTTTTTGTGGATCGTTCCAAAAGTCCGGTTCCTGGGTTTTTTCTTCTTCTTCTTCTATTCGAATTAATTTATTTTCGATGTCAAAGATGCCTCCTCAGCGCTTCCTGGCGCTTTTCAAGATCTTTTAATTGTTCGCTGCTTATCATTGTTGTAAAATTTAATCATCAAGGTGCAAAATTAGTAATTATGATAGGATTCTCAAATATTACATGAAACATAAAAAAAGGGAGCAAAGCTCCCTTATAATTTATGATGATAATTTACTAATATCCGCTATTTTCAAGTTTTTCCATTTCTTTATCGAAAGTTTCTTTATACTTTTCGTAATCGTAATCAATTTTTAAACGTTGATCTCTGGACAATTTGTTGTTTAAAGCTTCTTCTAAAGCATCAACACTCATTTCAATAGCCATGTAACACTTGTAAGTCCCTGATTTGGTTTGAGTAATTTTCTCACAAATTGTTATAACATTGTTTAGTTGTTGGTTAACAACCTCTCTGTTAAGTACCTCAAATCTTTCTTCAACTTCTTCAACATTGTTAAATTCTCTTGAATTAACATAATTGTCAGTTACACCTTTAATTGTAGTTTGAATTTGAGAAGCTAAAGCAGCTTTACTATTGCTACTTGCTTTTTTACGAGCAATTTCCATGTCAGTACTTTCTCCTGTTGCATTTGCTCTAAAAGTACTTTTATCACTCCTGTAATCAGGTCCAGAACAGTAAACTTCAATAAGGGTTTCATTTTTTACATCTGTAACTTCTTTTGAAGATTTACAGCTTGTAAATGTGCTTCCAAAAATAACAGCACCTGCTAATAATAAACCTAATGGTTTGTAAATTTTCGTTTTCATAATTTCGAATTTTTGAGTTTAATAATTAATTGTAATTTAATCTTCTAAATTTATTTTTCTGATATTTGGTATTACCTCATTTTTAATTTTTAATTCTGCCTTTGAAATTGCATCCTGGGCTGCTATTTCAAAACTTCCCGATTTTATTCCTTTCACATTGTTTATCACGTCATTATAAATTTCCATTTCAGAATTTGCATTGGTGATAGAAATATTACAATTCAAAAATGCTGTGTGTAAATTATGCTTGTCAAGTTTTGTTCCTTTAACTACTTCAGAATTTATTGTGATTAAAACATCAGCATTTTCTTTATCATTTGTAAACGAGAAAAAGTTTTCCGATAATTCCTCTTTAAATAATTTTGTTATTGGTTGATTTGAGTTGATTTTGCCAAGAAATATTTCTTGCGACTCAAGATAAGCAAATATTTCTTTAACTACAATATTTAAATTACCATAAGGTTTATTACCTCTTTCATTAAATAGGTTCTTTAACAGATTATCCGGAGCATCTCCCCCAAAATAAACATCCGTATTCAACTCTGCTTTAACAATTTGGGTTCGTCCTTTGGGAGCCATATTTGCTATAGTGCATTCAGCTTTTCCATTATTCATGGAAATAACATTTTCTGTATCGTTTATTTTTAAATCAGGAAACGAAAATGTAATAGGTAAGTTAGAAATATTTTGCGTTTCCAAATTAGTCTTTAGTTTAACTTTAACATAAACAGGTTCGTTGTTGGAAGATAACGCTTGTAATGTGTAAACCTCTTTTTCAGGAACAATACGTATTCTGCTAAAAATGTCCTGAATAGATTGATAAACTGCATTATCCAGGTAGATTTTGCCATCAAAAGTGAATACCGATAAATCTTTGCCGATATGTTTTTTAATTGCATCAAAAGCTTTTACATAATAAATTAATGCATTATTAATATCGTATTCTTTTTCAGCTTCCTGTGCTTTTTCGTAAAAGTTCTTTGATAGATTTTTTGCTCTATCTAATTTTTCCCGTTTTTTTCTTTGATAATCAGTTTTTGATAATTGATAATAAACCCAATATTCTTCTTTATCTTCCCACGAATCAACTATCTCATATCCTTCGATATCATCTTTTGCCGCCATTTTTATTTGGGCCTCATAAGTTTCTTTATATCCTGAATTATCTTCAAATTGGCTTAGAATGGAATTGCTTGATATTTTAACTGATATTTCAGAGATAATATCTGCCAATGCATTGTTTTTGGCTATTTGAATATAATCTGCATTGGATTCAATTTTGCTTGATTTCCCGATTCCAATATAATAGTTATTATCTACCGGACGATTGGTTATCCATTTGGGTTTTCGTTTCGATCCGGCTTTTGATTCTCCTAAATTCACAAAGAAAATAATGGAGATAAAAAGGATAAATAATATTTTAAACTTATGAATCATTTTGTTATAATCTAATTGTAAAATTAATGAACTTTTATTAAAAATTGTTTACTGTTTGTATTTTTCAATAATTGTTGAAACCATATCAAATACCTTGCCATTTTCAAATCCTCGTGATGTTGCAAATCGCACAAGCTTAGATTTTATGGTATATTCATCCTTGTCTTTTATTGCTTTAAACTTTTTTATTAGCTCGTTTTCTAAAAGCTTATCATATTCCATTTCGGGAATTTCATCTAGGGCATATTTAATATATTCGTAAGGGATATTTTTTTGTTTTAGGGTATATTCAATTTTTATTTTGCCCCATTTGTTAAAGCGAAATTTATCTTTTGCAAAAAACAGAGTATATCTTTGTTCGTTAATAAACTTGTCTTTAATTAATAGTTCAATTACTGCATCATGATCTTTAGTTGGGAGTTTCCAATCGAAAAGCTTTTTTCGAATATCAAATACGCACTTTTCCTGTCCCGCACATAGGTTTTGTGCCTTTATTATTGCTTCTTTTATCGATATTGGTTTTTTTGAGTTTATCACAATCTTTTAGTTTAAAACACCCTTTAACATTCGATCTTTTTCATTTATATCTTTTTTAAGTGAGATGTCCTGAAAACCTCTTCCTTCAAGCAACAAAGCCGTTTCTTTACCAAACGACTCATTTATTTCGAAATAAATTTTCCCTCCCGGATTTAAATGATTCATTCCAAAACCAATTATAGCCCTATAGAAAAGTAAGGGGTTATTGTCAGGAACAAACAGTGCCAGTTGAGGTTCAAAATTAAGAACGTTTTTATGCATTAGTTTTTTTTCCTTTTCTGTTACATACGGAGGATTGCTAACAATAATATCGAATTTTTCATTTAGCTGATTATCAGAATTCAAAATGTCAAGTTGTATGATTTGGATATCGACATTATTTAATTTGCTGTTGGTCTTTGTAACTGTTAACGCTTCACTTGATATGTCGGAAGCATACACAACCGATTTTGGAAGATTTTTCGCAAGAGATATAGCAATGCATCCACTTCCTGTACCAATATCTAAGATTCTTTTGTATTTATCAGGATTTTCTTTTATAATCCAATCGACTAGTTCTTCTGTTTCCGGGCGTGGGATTAATACACCGGGAGTTATATTAAAAGTTAAATTATAAAATATGGTTTTCCCTAATATATACTGTATAGGTTTATATAATTTTAAATTACGAATTATATTAAGAATGTTTTGATATAAATCTTCCCGTATTTCAACATCTTGCGAAATCAGGAGTTTTGTTCTTGAGTAATTAAATAATTGTTCAAAAATTAAGTAAACGAAACTATCAATTTCACTCATTGGATAAAATTCTTTTAATTCGGATTTTATGAATGAAATCACTTTCTTTATGTTAATATTTGAAGCCATTGTTCAAATTTAAATAATTTGTATGATCAATAAAACAGTTCACGAAAAATTTATGCAACGATGCATTGATTTAGCCAGGTTGGGAAGTGGAAATACTGCTCCAAACCCTATGGTGGGTTCTGTAATTGTTTATAATGGTAAAATAATTGGTGAAGGATTTCACAGAAAATACGGTGAATACCATGCCGAAGTAAATGCTGTTAATTCTGTTAAAGATAAAAGTTTACTAAAGAAAGCTACTTTATATGTAAATCTTGAACCATGTTCTCATTATGGAAAAACTCCGCCTTGTGCAAATTTAATTACTGGTTTAGGTATTCCTAACGTTATTATTGGTTCAATTGATACTGCTGCTCATGTTTCGGGAAAAGGAATTCAAATCCTGAAAGAGGCGGGATGCAATGTTATTACCGGTGTTTTGGAAAAAGAATCAAGAGAACTTAATAAAAGATTCTTTACTTTTCATGAAAAACAACGTCCATACATTATTCTGAAGTGGGCGCAGACAAAAGATGGCTTTATTGATGTTAAAAGAAATAAAGACAATCCTGTTGAACCAACATGGATTACAAACGAATATGCTAAAACGCTGGTACATAAGTGGCGTTCCGAGGAACAATCAATTCTTATTGGTACCAACACTGCTTTAACTGATAACCCAAGCCTGACATGCAGAAATTGGAAAGGAAAGAATCCTGTTAGAATTATTTTTGATCGTAATTTAAAACTGCCCCAAAGTCTTAATATTTTTAACACTGAAGCTGAAACACTTATCATTGCTGACAATATTGCTAAAACACAGAACACAAAAACTTTAAATTCAAATGTTGGTATCAAATTTGTTGATTATGAAAATGATTTATATACTCAACTCTTCCAAATTTTAATTAAAAAAGATATTCAGTCAATTATAATTGAAGGAGGAGCAAAGGTGCTAAAGTCTTTTATTGAAAATGATTTATGGGATGAGTCCAGAATATTTTATGGAGAAAAAGAATTTAAAAACGGGATAAAAGCACCCAGTATAGAAATTGATAATTTGCATAATGATTATTTAGGCAATAGTAAATTAACGTTTATCAAAAAACAGAGTATATTTAGTCAATAAATTGAACTGATTGATCATAAAATTTCAAAATGATTAAAAGCTTTTGTAAATTTGATAAGATTATATAATTAATTTAAACATTTGAAATATTAAACTTTAATCGATATGGGAAAATTTAAATTTAAACGTTCGTTGTTCTTTACCCCAATGTTGCTTGTTCTGATTTCATTTATTGAATGCAGTCCAAAGCTATACAGTACAGGTAAAGATTTTGTAGCATCAGGGAATTACGAGGATGCTATTGTTCAGTTTACAAAACTGATCGAGGAAAACCCTGAATATACTGAGGCTTATCTTGCCAGGGCTGATGCCTATGAAAAAACCGACAACAAAGCTGAAGCTGCAAGTGATTATAAAAGAGCTACTGCTTTCAAAGATAAAGATGAATCGATCTATTATAATGCCGGAAGATTATATTATGAGTTAGAGCAATATGAAGAAGCGATTCCTATGCTTGAAAGAGTTACCGCTTTAGACAAAAAACATATTAATGCTTATAAGTTTAAAATGGAATCTTATATTGCATTAGAGAAGTACGATAAAGCATTGAAAGAAAGTAATGAGTTAATTAAATTAAATGAAACTGCAAAAAATTACTCTCGACAAGGTTTTATAAACGACAAACTTGAAAACTACAATCAGGCTGAAACAGATTATCGAAAATCTATAGAAAAAGCCTCTAATGTATTAGATACATACGTAGCTCTTGGTGATGTTCTTTTCAAAGCCCAAAAATATGATCAGTCGTTGGTTGCATGTAACCAGGCATTAAGAATTGACTCTAAATCTAAAGAAGCATTATGGATAAGAAGTAAAATTTATAAAGAAAAGATTGACTATCCAAATGCAATTAATGACCTTTCAAAAATGATTATCTTTTCACCTGATGATATAGATGCATTTTTTGCTCGTGGAATATACTATCAGGAATTTAACCAGCACCAAAGCGCTATTAACGATTTTAGTAAGGTAATTTCAATGGATTCGAAAAATGCTTTGGCTTATTTCCACCGTGCAAAATCTAACGAAGAAATTACCCAGTATGCAAAGGCCATTTCCGATTATCAAATTTATGCTGATCTGTCTGATAAGGAAGATGCAGATGCAAAAAAACGTTTGGAAATTGTGAAAAATCGTTTATATGAGTTAAACAGAGAAAGCAATAAACCAAATCTTACTTTTATTGAACCTTTGGAAAGAGAAGGTAATACCTTAAATATTGTTGAGGATGCGGTTGAAGTTACTTTGAAAGGACAAATAATTGATCAAAGCGATATACAATATGTAAAAATAGACGGTATTGATGTTACATTTAATGAAAATAGTGAAAATAATGAATTCTCCGTTACGGTTAATGTCTCAGGAAAAGAAACTATTTCTGTTGCAATAGCTGATGTATATAATAATGTGTTAGCATCAACATACAAATTAACCAGAACAGAGATTAACCCTCCTCAGATTAAGTTAATTGCTCCTTATGCTTCATCAACGGGTGAAATTTATATGGATGTTGAAAATCGAAAACTTTACGTAGAGGGTAAAATTACCGACGAAAATAAGATTAAAAGCATTATTGTTGATAACATGACAGCAAGCTATTCTGTTGATGCCAGCAATCCTGAATTCTATGCTACAATTGATATTGCAAATAAAAATAAATTTGTGGTTAAGGCTGTAGATATTTATGGCAATGTTGGTGAAATGGAGTTTAGGATTAATCGTGAAGCACTTGAAATATCTCAGGAAAACCCAATGGGTAAAACATGGGTTATTTTCGTTGAGAATTCAGATTATGAAACTTTTGCCAGTTTGGAAGGACCCATTAAAGATGTTAGTATGATGAAGGCTGCGTTGGCAAATTATAAAATTCATAATATTCTTCATAAACAAAATATGACCAAAGCTGAGATGGAAAGATTTTTTGCAATTGAATTACGCGATCTTGTTAGAAGTAACCAGGTTAATTCGCTACTCGTTTGGTATGCCGGACACGGTAAGTTTATTAATGACATTGGATATTGGGTGCCAATTGATGCTACACGTGATGACGAGTTTACATATTTCAATATTAGCACATTAAAAGCAGCCTTACAATCCTATGCAACATTTGTTACTCATACTTTAGTAATATCAGATGCATGTGAGTCCGGTCCTACATTTTATCAGGCAATGCGCTCAGGATTGAAAGAAAGAGATTGTGGCGATTGGGAAGCAACAAAATTTAAATCATCACAGGTATTTTCTTCTGCTGGTTATGAATTAGCTGTTGATCATTCACAATTTACCAGGACTTTTGCTAACAGCCTTAGGAATAACCCAAATGCATGTTTGCCAATCGAGAATATTGTTTCAAAAGTAACTGTAGCTGTGGCTAAAGGCGGAATGCAAAAACCGCAATTTGGTAAGATAGATGGATTAGAAGATGAAGGAGGAACATTTTTCTTTATTGCAAAAGATAGATAACAAATAAAATAAAATATGGTTTTTTTACATAATTCGAAAACTAAAAAAGTTATTCGCTTATTACAGCGAATAACTTTTTTTTATGCAGTAATACTGCTAAGTATATCTACTATTTCTGCTCAAACTTATTATTTCGATTATTATGGTGTAAAGGAGGGGCTCCCGCAATCAAAGGTATATGATGTTATACAAGATGACCTTGGATATTTATGGTTGGCAACTGAAAGTGGAATTTCAAAGTTCGATGGAGTAAAATTTACAAACTATACAGCTGAGAATGGATTAGCAGAAGGTGGAATAAAGGCTTTATTAAAAGATAATGACGGTAATATTTGGATGGGGCACAAATCAGGAAATGTCTCTTTTTATAATGGTAAAGAAATTAAAATACATCCTGTAAGTGAGTTAATAAGTGTTGAAATTACTTCATTTTTAATGGATAATGAAAACATCTTATGGATTACTACATATGGAGACGGATTAGTTCGCTTGGATAATCCTTTTGAAATGGATTTTGGGAAAATGAAGTTTGAACAATATAAGGGAGGAAGATTAAGTGATATAGTAATTTCCGGTACAATTGCGAAAGGAGATACACTCTTTTTTATTACTGATGCAGGAATAAAAAAATATAATAAATCTGAAAATTCTTTTGAAATATTTAGTCCAAAAGGGTTAACCAGGTATTTTGCAATTACGACAATGCACGAAGATGAAAAAGGAGATATTTGGTTTGGAACTTTTCATGGTGGTTTATTCAGGTATTTCAAAGAAAAGAATGAATTTAAAATCTACGATGCCCGTGATGGTTTGGCAGATAATTGGATAAGCACTATTACCGAAGATAGCAAAGGAAATATATGGGTAGGAACATGGGGAGGAGGAATAACCAAATTTTCGGATGATGGTCATAAAACTTTTGATAATTCAAATGGTTTGTCGGATTTAAAAATTCGGAATATTCTGGAAGATGCAGAAGGGAATATTTTAATAGGAACACATGAGCATGGTTTGGCTATATTTAAAGGAGAGAAATTTATTGCTTATAGTACTGATGATGGGTTAATTGACCAAAACGTTTGGGCTATTGTGCAGGATAAAGGAGAAAAGTATTGGGTTGGTACTAATAAAGGAATTTCGGTGTATAATCCAAATGCCGGAGATAAAGGAATAAAGTTTGCTCATTATAACCAGGAGTCTAGTGGAATTGGCGATCAAATCAGATATTTAAAAAATGATAATAATGGAAATATCTGGATTGGGACTGCTGATGTTGGTGTTACGATGTATAATTATAAAACAGGACGGTTCGAATATAATCCTATAATTAACAGATATTTTAGTACCAATTATGTTGTTACTGCACTAGATGTTGATAAGAAAAATCAGCTGTGGGTAGGGACAATGGACGGATTGATTTATTATGATATTAATGAAAATAAGAGTAAGTTATTGTCGCAGCTTCAGGGATTAAATGGAAAAGATATCTCTGCAATTTATGCAGATTCAAAAGATCGTATTTGGGTTGGAATTAATAATGGGAAAGGATTAAACATTATACTCGGTGATAGTATTGGAAAAATTGAATTAGACGGATTGGTTACATCGAAATGTATGGTTGAAGACAAAGAAGGTAATATATGGATTGGAACACAGACTAAAGGCATTTTAGTTTATGATGGGAATAAACTTATTAAAACAATTACGGAAAATGATGGCTTGCTTTCAAACTTAATTAATCAGCTTAATGTTGATGATAACAATGATATATATGTTGGAACAAGCAGGGGGCTTAATAAGATTGATACAAAGGGGAATATCCGTACTTATACCGAAAAAAGTGGTTTTACGGGTATCGAAGCAAAGGAAAATGCAACATATAAAGACAATGAAGGAAATCTTTGGTTTGGAACTGTAAAGGGAGTAACTAAATATCAACCGATACTTGATATTTGTTTTCAGCCGGAACCATTAACACATATAGCCGGAATGCAGGTAAATCGCAAAAACAGGGTAATGATTCCGGATCAAATATTTAGTTATTTAGAAAACGATTTTACATTTGATTACAATAGTATTTGTTTAAATAATCCTGATGCAGTTAAATATCAAATTATGCTCGAACCGGCAGATAAAGACTGGCGTCCTGTAACTGAACGTACTGTTGAAACATACTCATCATTAGCTCCCGGAAAATACACTTTTAAAGTAAAAGCAAAAAATAGCGCAGGTGTTTGGAACTCAGAACCTGTTACTTATACATTCACTATCAAACCTCCGTTTTACAAAACATGGTGGTTTATTTTATCGGCTATTGCTGTTGGTATTATAAGTATAATCTCTTACATAAAGGTTCGTGAAAGAAACTTAATAATAGAAAAGAAAATTCTTGAAGAAAAAGTTGAGGAACGAACAGCCGAGGTAGTGCAGAAAAGCATTGAACTGGAGAAGAAAAACAAGGATATTACGGACAGTATTCGTTATGCTAAACGAATTCAAACAGCAGTTTTACCACCCGAAATACCTTTTGACGATACATTTATTTTCTTTAGGCCTAAGGATATTGTAAGTGGTGATTTCTACTGGTTGGAAATTATTGATAACAAAGAAATGATTGCTGCT
>JAUWQL010000037.1 GCA_030611105.1 Bacteroidales bacterium | reverse complement strand
ATGAACCAATAATATTAGTAAATATATCACCACCAAATAAACTTCCATCCTGCAATACAACACCTAATTGTCTTCTTAAAAGCCTTAAATCAATATTTTTTAATTCTTGATCATCAAAAATTATAGTTCCTGAATCCAGATTATTAAAACCAAGCAACAATCTGATTATAGTCGATTTCCCGGATCCGGAAGGTCCCACAAGTGCAACATATTCTCCCTTTCTAATTTTAAAGGAAACATTATTTAAAACTAAAGGTGCATTTTCATTATATCGAAACATAATATTATGTAACTCAATGTTTCCCTTTAACTTTTCAGGAGTTGTTTTAACACCAAAACTTTCAGGCAACTCATCAAATACAGGTTTCATTCTATCATAATAAGGGATTATTTCTAATGCGTAAACTATACTTTCACTAAGGCCTATCATTGATAGAATAAAAGCTCCCAATGCAGCATTAAAAGCCAGGAATTGACCTGTTGTAATTTCAGTTGTAAGTTTAATTAAAGAAAAATAAATAATAGTTAACGAAATTATATAAAATGACGAACTTATTAGTCGCTGAATGTTTTTATTTTTTTCGGCTGCAATTGAATATTCTTTTGATATAATATAATTTTTAAACCAATGAATAAAAGCTTTTATTTCTGTTCCTGAAATCTTTAATGTAGTTATACCGGTAAGCAATTGTAAGATAATGCCAAAATTTTTTCCTTCGTGATATTGAATCTTTTTCTCATATATAATTTGTTTCTTGCCAAGGAAATACATTGTTACAATGTACACAATAACTAATCCGGAAGTAATTAACGCTAACTTGGGACTAAAATAGTATAACAGGAAAAAATTAAAAATTGAGAAAATACCACCTATTATAGAAGTAATTATAACACCGGATAAAATATTAATAATATAAGTAATACTTAAAGATCTATCTGCCAGATCACCAGAAGTAAATTTTCTAAAAAACTCTGAAGGCATTTCAAGCAAGCGATCCCAAAGAGCTGCTTGCAAATTGCTATCGATAATTCCTCTTAATCTTAATACTGATATGCTTTTTACAATTTCAAAGAATATGCCTCCAACAGCTGCCATCAGTAATGCAAAAGCTATGTATATTAATTGGCTACTCTGTGCATTTGGAATAATAGAATCAAATAATATTGCTGTCATAATTGGTACAAGAAGCGCCAATATTGTCGTTAAAAGGCTTGAATTTATTAATCTGAAAACATCACTTTTATTCTTTAAAATTGAATATTTAATTAAATCTTTTAATTTCAATTTTTTATTTGGCAAAGGCTTATATAAGGTATAAGATATTTTCTCAATTTTTTCATATGAATTTTTATTTATTTCAAATGATGTACCTTCTTTAAGGTCATATGCTATTATTTCATTTTTTTTTGGAATTATAGCAATCGGATTATTTGATTCTTCATTAAATGCTATTAATGCATTATTCCCAATATTTTTATACCATTTCCCATCTAAAATTATTTCCCTGTATCTTATACCCGAGTATCTGCTAATTTCGTCGATTGGATCAGAACAGCTCTCTAAATTTGGAGGAAATACCAATTCAATATCTAAGTTCTCCGCAACTAAAGAACAAACATTAAAGAAATTATCAGGACTTTTCTTAAATTTGGAAATTATTTGTTCTTCATGTGAATCTTCTAAAACAGTTTTCGCTAAGCCAACTGTATAAAAAAACTCCTTGTTTCTTGATTTATATTTTCTTTCGAGCCATTCTTCTGTTACCCTTTTTTGTTGTTTTATTTCATACTGTATCTTTTTAAGAATTAACTCAATATACAAATTCAGGCCGTTCCAAAATTCATTTTTATCGAATATATCGAGAGTCTTATATGATTTTAAATTTACCGGCTCTTTTAATTTTATATAAGCTTCTTTTGAAACAGGAAATAAAACCGGTCCTGTATTTTCTATGGTCAAATGACCACAAAATAAAAAATTCTCACTTTCATCTAAATTGAACCAAATCAATCTTTTTCGTGTTGAAAGAAACGAATCAGATTTTTCTACATTTATTATATTCTCATCCAAATAATAGTCAATATTGTTTTTTTTGTTCGTACTAAAATCATTAGTTATTTCAAATAATTTTATCACCCAATTATCGATTAATTCTACTAATCTATAAATTAAAACATCATTCTTTTTAATTCTTCGTTTTGTATAACTTATTGAAAATTCATAAATAATAGTATCTTCTTCAGGACTAACAATAAAACAAAAATTACTTTTAGCTATTTGTTGGCATCCAATTAATATTTCTCCTTCTTGAAGTTTTGATAAATAATAAACTTTCCCGGTTATTTTATTATTTACAGATTTAGCTCCACTTAAATTTATTTTTCCTTTATGTATATACCAGATTTTATTGGGATCGGAAAACTCAACAGATGTATTATCTGCTAATTTAATTTGTTTTCCGTTTTCCTTTATAAATTTAACTATTTCAGTATTCATTAAATCTGGTTTTATTTTTCAATTTTCTGTGTTAGTTTTCAATTAATTTTGCATACTCTCCTTTTTTCTTCAATAAATCCTTATGTACACCACGCTCAATAATTTGCCCTTGCTGTAATACAATAATCTCGTCACAGTCTCGAATTGTACTCAACCTATGTGCAACCACTAAAACAGAACATTTTCTTTTTCCTATATTATCTAAAACAATTTGTTCAGTTAATGAATCCAGAGCACTTGTTGCTTCATCCAGAATTATCGATGATGGATTACTAACCAAAGCCCTGGCAATTTCTAATCGTTGCCTTTGACCACCACTTAGATTTTTTCCACCTTCTGATATTTCATAATCATAAGCATTTGACTTACCGGAGATAAACTCATGTATACAAGCATCTTTTGCAGCCTTTATCACCATTTGATCAGGAACTGTTGTATCCCAAATAGTTAATATTTCGCGAAACGTTCCCTGAAATAAGAAAACTTCCTGAGCAACCATTGAAAGTGTGTTGTTAATTACCTGTCGGGGCCATTCTGCCCTGGGCTTGCCATCAAATAAAATTTCTCCACTCCAGGGTTCATAAAACCCGGCCAGTAATTTGGCAATTGTAGATTTCCCGCTACCCGAACCTCCAACTAAGGCTACTTTTTCTCCGGGAGCTATTTTAAAGCTTAAATTTTCTATTAAAGGTTTCGAAAAATTTGAATATCCAAACGTAACATTTCTAAACTCAATATAACCATCTAATTTTTTTGTTATTTCGGAATAATTATCTTTATTCACTCTTAACTCTCTTGACACCTGTATATCTATCTCAGATTTTAAAACATCATCAAGCCTGGTCATATCTCCTTCCGCTTCTTGTAAGTCACTTCCTAATCTTACTAAATTTTCAATCGGTTGTGAAAAACTTTCAAATAAGCTTTGAAATGCAACCAGCATTCCCATTGTAATTACTCCATCAATTACTTTTAAAGATCCAATTATCAATATAACTATTGTGATTATTGATTTCAATAATACAGGTACTGAATTAAGCAACAATGTTAATATTCCTAACTTTTGGCCAGAATTAACAACTTTGGTAAAATAACCCGACCATTTAATGAAAAAATCATTTTCCCGCCCCATTGCTTTCAATGTTTCAATAGTTTGAATTCCTCCTAACGTTACTCCCATGAGTTTTCCTGATTCGGAAGTATAATTCAAATATCCTTCTGCTCTTTTTTTAGATATTATTCTCAGGGCCAATATATTTATTAAAGAAAGACATGTGCCGAGTATTGTAAGAACAACATCATATTGTAGCATTATAATAAAATAAAATGCTATAAGAATAATATCTAAAAAGTTATTTGCTAATTTCCCTGTTATTAAATCCGCTACTTTAGAATTTAATAGTATTCTGCTACCTATTTCACCTCTGTATCTTTGATTAAAAAAACTAATTGGTAATCTTAAAACATGCCAAAAGTATTTAGCAGAGGTCACCATATCAAGTTTACTCTTAGTCCGCAATAAATAATGCAATTTTAAATAATTTACAACAGCCCTGAAAATTGCAGTAATTGCCATACCGGCAACCAATGGCCAAAGCCATTCTCTTAAATTTCCAATTAAAATATTATCAACAAAAATACGTGTAAAAACAGGGATTACTATTCCGGGGACAACCAAAAGCAAACCTAATAATATTATAAATGCTATATCCTTTTCGTAATGTTTTAATCTTGACTTTAATCCTGCTAATAAATTACTTTTTTTGCCAAGTTTTGTAAAGTTGTCCGATGGAACTATTTCTAATACTATCCCGGTAAAAGAATTACCAAATTCTTCCAAAGGAATAACCTGATGCCCTACAGCCGGATCATTCAGGTAAACTTTGTCATTTTTAATTCCTTCTAAAACCAGAAAATGATTAAACTTCCAGTGAATTATTACAGGGAAATCCTGATCTTCAAAATCCTCAACTTCAAATTTATACCCCTTTCCTTCCATTCCATGCAATGCAGCAGCTTTTAATATATTCTTTGCACTACTTCCATCTCTGTTAACATCGCAATCTTGTCGCAGTTTTTCTAAAGGAACAAATCTTTTAAAATATGATAATACAATACTCAGGCTGGCCGCTCCACATTCAACAGCTTCCATTTGTAAAACGACCGGGGTTTTTACTCTTTTACTCATATAAAATAAAGCATTATCATTTTACATTGGTTATAGTTCTTATAAATACTCTGGTTCCTAAATTATTTTCCTTTATATATGATTTTGCTTCATCTTTTGATCTGAAATTTCCAATTGAATATTTGTACCAATCATCTATATATTCCTCATTAATTATTTCTTCACCATTATATATTGTAGATAATTCATATAAATTTAATGATCTTCTGGTAGCTGCTATTTGAATTGTAAAACCAGGAATATCATCTTTTTCACTTAAAGTGTCAATCAATAACCCATTATTCTTTCCCGCATTGTATTCTTGATTGATTACATAGGATTCTTTTTTTGATTTAGTTTCTATGGTTTCAAATTTTTCATTAAAGTATTTAGATGTTCTATTAGAAAGCTTTGGAAATAATAGAGAAATTGGACTTCTTGTTTTGGTAACAATTTTAGATGAACATAAAGTACCCGATTTTATTTCTAATTCAGGTCCATGCTTCGATGTCCATGAGTATCCGCTAAAAGTGGTTGAGTCTTTATCCAAATAAACTTTGATGGCTATTGGCGGACCTTCCTGTGTAAATGTCTTTATCAATTCAATATTACCTAATGTTCTTAACATTCCTTGAAATGTAGATGGATACTCAGAAACTTTCTCAACAATACCGATAATATATCCAAATTCTTCAACTTCTATTGTAGAAGGAGAAAGTTTTACTTTCATATTGGGTTCTATTTTTTTACCTTCTTTTGGATTTACGTATATTATTGCCTGAAGGTCATTTATTAAGTTCAAAGGTTCAATACTTACAATCGAACTTCCTGCTTCAACTACTTTACCCGGATTTACCATTAATTCAATAATTTTCCCTGTATAAGGACTAATAACTTTCGAATTAAGTTGATGCAAAGCCTCTAATTCTCTTATTCTATTTTCAATATTAAGAATTTCTGATTTAATCTGATTTAATTCTATTTCATTTTGTTCTTTAATTTCATACATTTTTCGTTGCAATTCTTTCAGATCATTTGAAAGTTTGTCATTCTTCTGCTGAATATTAAAGAACTCATCTTTAGTGTTATTTAAATTTTCTTTAGTAATTAAGCCTTTTGCTAAAAGTTCCTCCTGAGCAGCTATTCTTTCCTTTATAAAATTTAATCTATCAAAGTTTAACTTTATTGTTTTATTCAAAAAAAATTCTTCTTTTTCGTATAATTTTTTTTTCAATTCTAAATTTTCATAACCAAAATCAGAAATCCTCATAAATCTCTTGTTAATATCAGCAAGTTCTTTTTTAGCATTTTCAATTTGCATTTCCAATTCAGGTTGATCAATATAAGCTATTACATCACCTTCGTTAATAATATCCGCTTCAAGAACCATTGTTCTTTCAATTCTTCCGGATGCAATTGATGCAATTTCGATAATACCTCCCGGCTGTAGAAGAATTCCCTGGCCATTTATAGTATACGGTAATTCACCAAATATGCTCCATAGAATAAAAGCTGTTAAAACACCAATTATAGCTGTCAATATTAACCAACTTCTGGCAGATGTAATTTTAACCATTTCATTTAGTCTCTCGGGAGACTCAATTCTAACTAAGGCTTCTTTTCTAAATAGTTGATTATTCATTTAGTAGTTATCAAATTTAAAAGGTAACGAAAATAAATTCTGATAATCAATATCAATAGTATTATCATCAATAACAGAGCATAACGTTCCTGTATGATATCTATAATAAAGTATTGACATATTCAAATTTAATATAGCACTATACAAAAGATCTAATGCTAAATAATAATCATTTTGAATTTGAACCAGGTTAATAACCGTTGATGTTCCAAGTTTTAATTTTATATTCTCATTTTCTAAAGCTTTTTCATAAAACCTTACTGTCTCTTTATATAATAATACTATTTCTTTGTAATTAATAATATCGTTATAAAATTTTGAAATATTAATATATATATCTTCTTCTAAGGATTGTGATAATGCTTTCTGTCTATTATAATTACCTTTTGCAGCTATTAAATTTCCTTTATTTAAGTCATTATTTGCATCTATAACAAATGAAATCCCAACTTTATAATTCATTCCCGGAATATTTTCAAAATAAGGTTTGTAATATTGATCAAAATTACCAGACTCGTAAATACCATTATAACCTACAGATAAATTTAAATCAAGCGTTGGCTTTAAACTCTTTTTATAATATTTAACTAATTCTTTTTCAACATCCAATAATAATTCTGAACCAAGATAATCTTTTCTATTCATTAAGCTTTGCTTATAAGAGTAACCAAGATAATCTTCTTTTCTTGAAACTAATTCAATATCTGAAATTATATACTCATTTGGAGGTTCAAACATCCCAGGTATTTCTTCTTTATTAAGGCCAATTTTATTAGCTAAATATATTTTATAATTTTGCAATTGATTTTGAGCATTTACCAATTCAGATTTTCTTGCTGTATAGTTTGCCTTTAAATAATTTAAATCCGATGCAGGTATTGCATCCATTTCAATCAACTTTTCAATTTGATGAATTATTAATAAGAATTTATCATCAATATTTTTTTGTATTTCAAGATTCTTCTTTGCCCCAATATATTCTAAATATGCAATAAAAGATTCTAATAAGCTCGTTGAAATATTATGATAATAATATTCTTCTGTTAGCTCGTATCTTTTATTACTGATTCTAAGATCTGCTGTATTATATTCTTTTCCTACTCCTTTTAAAATTGGTTGATTTAGATTTAAATAAACTCTACTTCTATTTGTTATATATTCTCCAGATCCTGCTTCATATAAATAATTGTAAAGAGTATCCTTTCCGAAATTAGTAAAAGTTACGCCCGGATTTATTATTGTACCGAATTTAAATTTCTTATAAGCACCAATAGTATAATCAAATAAATTATTTTCAGTATAACTTGAATTTGAGTAAGCAGATAAGTTTTCCCTTTGATCAATTGTTAATGGTGTTATAGTATATGTTTTATCAATACTACCATTAAATTTTAAATTGAAAACAGACTTAGATTTTAAGATATTTCCTTCAGCAACTTCAATATTTGATTTACTAACTAATATATTTTTATTGTTTTCCAGCGTAAGCTCTGCTACATCTATTATTGTAAGAATTTTATTATTTTGATATGCATTTTGACCATAAACCTGTATAGATTGAAATATTAAGAAAAAAATCAAAAGTAGAAGCAAGAAATTTTTTCTTAAGAGAATAGAATTCTTATATAACATGTAATAAGCCTGTTAGTATTTTCTTTGGCTCTAGTTTAATTTAGCGTTGTTAAGTTCGATATTTTTGGACTAAAGTCCTTATCTGGTGTGCTAACTAACCCCAGCTTTAAAGCTGGGGTTATGGATATACTATGAAAACAGGGCTTTAGCCCTTCATTTTTTCAACGCCAAATTAAACTAAAACCTTTTCTTTTTCAAAAGTAATTTTAATTTTTTTTGTACCAAAATAATAACAAAAAGTTTTAAATAAAATTATTTAAAACTTTGTAACTAATCAGTCTGTAATAACAAATCGTATCATGCTCTATTTGAGCAACATAAGTGATTTAACATTTAACCGCAAAGTTCGCAAATGACATGTATTCAACAATTTAGTGTTCTTTGCGTAAGCACTTAGCGTTCCTTGCGGTAAAAATAAATTTCATAATAATCACAAAATCAACACTATAAGCACACTGATTAGTAACAAAACTTTTTGTTTCTTTAAGTTATATATATTTTAAACTCTTATCCCTAAAATAATAATATCGTCGATTTGCTCCCAATCACCACGCCACTCGTCAATTCTTTTATCAAGTATTTCCCTTTGTTCAGCCATCGGTTTTTGATGAATCTCAAGTAGGAATTGTTTATAATTTTTAGTTTTAAATTTTCGTCCATCTTCTCCACCAAACTGATCCTGATAACCATCAGAAAATATATAGAATACATCTCCCTTTTGCAGTTCAATTTCATTATTAGTAAAAGATTCTTTTTCTTTAACATATATACCAATTGGCATTCTATCTGCTTTTGTCTCCATTAACTCGTTGTTACGATATAAATATAGCGGATTATAAGCTCCGGAATACTGCATTTTCATTTTTTCCAGATCAATTACACAAAGAGCTATGTCCATACCATCTTTTGCTTCGCCTTCTTTACCTTCCTGACCAAGAGTTTTCTTAATATCCCTTCTTAAGTTATTTAAAATAACATTTGCTGAAGTAACTTCGTGCCGGTTAACAATTTCGTTTAAGAAAGAAACACCCAACATACTCATGAAAGCACCCGGAACTCCATGGCCTGTACAATCTGCCGCTATTACAACAACTAAGTTATCTTTTTTTGTCATCCAGAAAAAGTCACCACTAACAATATCGCGAGGCCTGAATAATATAAAATGTTCCGGAAGAATTTCTTCGGCGAACTCTTTTGATGGTAATATGGCTGTTTGTATACGCTTCGCGTATTCAATACTATCTGTAATACTTTTATTCTTTTCAGCAATTTCATCTTTTTGCTTAACAACTTCTTCGGTACGTTCTTTTACAATTTGTTCCAATCGAATTTTTTCTAACTCAAGCCTCCTGGTATAAATTTTAACAATAACAATTATTACAAAAATTGCTAAAACAATATAAAAGAAGTAAGCCAATAAAGTTCTGTACCAGGGCGGTTTTATAGTAAATTCATATTCTACAACTTCACTTTCGATACCATAAATATTTTTCGCTTTTACCATAAAAGAATAGTGGCCTTCATTGAGGTTAGTATAACCACGTTCTGTTTTTGCATCCCAATTTGACCACTGATCATCAAAGCCTTCAAGCTTATAACTATATTTAATTTCATCAGTTGGTACAAACGGAGTTGAATAAAAGAAGTTAAATGAATTATCTTTAAACTTAACTGTTTTTTTAAGCTCTTCAGGCTGATTCAAATCAACAACCATGTTAGAAGTATCTTTATAATAAGTTCCCCAAAATACAACAGAATCAATTCCCATTTCTATTTTACGGATTAGGCTATTGTAGAACGTTGAGAAATCGTCTTGTAATTTTTCCTGGTAATTATAAATTGCATCCGAAGTTGCTATCCATACTCCATTATCACCATCAAAAGTAATTTCGTAAAAAGAATTCCTTAATAACCTTTTAAAAGGTATATTTTCAACAGAAACAATTCTATCCTGGCTTATGCTTAACTTTTCAATATATTCATAATTTGTGACAGGATCTTTTAAAACAAGCCAATATTCATTATCATTCTTACAGTGAATACTTTTAACTTCGTGAGTACTTAACAAATATTTTTCTCCAAAACCTTTGTATTTTTCAAAATGATTTGCTTCGTTATTGTAATAATAAATTCCTTTTTTTGTTCCGCAAATTATATGATTATTTATAAAATAAACTTTATTATTGTTCAAATCAGGTAATCCTTCATCTATACCATACTTATCCACAGTCTGATCTGAATTTAATCTAAGAATTCCATTCAAAGCTGTACCTAACCATAAATTACCATATTCATCCTCAACAATTGATTCAATCGTACTGTTTATTTCTTTTTCATAAAGGTTTCCCTTATCAATTAACTCTCCATCTTTATATTCAAATATAACCAATCCATTTAAATGCCCTACGTATAATTTCTCAGTGTGAATCTTTGATTGTGAAACAACTCTGGTATCATAACTTTCATTTGATAAAGCCACAAGGTCTAATGTTTTTTTTAACTCAAAAACAGTATAACTTGAAGCAATAATTTTCTTTTCGACACCTTCAGGTGTAATAAAACTCCCCAATTCCCAAACGCTATAATCAATAGGCACCTCAATAAATTTGGGCATTTTATTTATATCATATTGCAGTAAAAATAACCCTATGTTTGTCGCAACATATAAATCATCATCATATCTTCTGATATCATTAATAATTCCTTCAAGTCCATATTGAGCATCAAATTTTGAAAAAGGAGAATTTATTTCTATATATGAAATTCCACTATTTAATCCTAACCATAATATACCATCTTTACTCTGATATGATGTAATTACCGTAAGATCTTGAAGACCATTATCTTTATTAAGATGATATATAATTTCACCATTTTTGTTAGTTATTATACATCCTTTTGCAAGCGTTGAAAAAACATAATTTTCATTACTTAATTTGCTAGTACTATATAATTGTGCTCCTTCTAATATTTTCGATAAATATTTAAAATTATCATTAATACTATTAATATTTTTTGAAAGCCCTGTTTCTGTATTATAAATGTAACACCCCTGGTCATAAGTAGCTATAAACAATTCATTTGAACTAAAGGATAATATTCCAAAAATACTTTTTTCTTTATAAAAATCTCCTCCCGGAATATCTATAATCGTATCATTTTCTTCTGCCTGAAGACCATTATAATAATGTCCCCAAAAGATTTTATTGTGTACATAAAAACTAATAAATCCTCCAACAGTATTTTTATAAGTTTGTATTAGCTTTTTATTTTTATATATAAAGATATACTTATTAGCACAAAAATATACTTTGTCATTTTGTGTGTATATTCTCCATACATCTTTGAAATCATCTTCTGTTTCCGGTGTTAGTGAAAAGTATGTTAATTTACCATTTTTACTGGGTGCTAAATAGCCAAAATCATTAACACAGCCAACATATATTGTCCCTGATGTATCTACACCCAAAGACCTAACAATAGAATTATTTGCTGTAAAAATTTCAGTCCACTTTTCACCGTCAAATTCCAGTATCCCATTATCTCCATTTCCAAAATACATCACTCCCCGATTATCTTCACAAATTGCCCAGTTTTGTTCAGAAGCATTATAATCATTGGGTGAATAATTTTTTATAAGGGGAATTCCATTTTTATTAATTTGTGCAGTTAATGGAATATATGTAAATACGAATAAACAGAGAATCAGAATCTTTTTCATCATAACTCAAATATTTAAGTAGAAAAACAATATAAATATAAAAAATAAAAAAGACAAAATACTAAAAATAGTATTTTGTCTTTTTAAATTAAATCAAATTTTTATAAAACTATTCAATATAAAGTCTCTTTGTATAAGGTACACCGTCAATAACTACCTTAACTATATATATTTGTGAAACATGCTCAACTTTTGTTTCAAATTTCACAAAGTTATTAATGTTAGAAGCCGTAATTTTTTGACCAAGCAGATTATAAACCTCAATTACTCCCTTTTCGAATTGATAATTACCTTCATTTGTGAATTTTACTATTACTCTATTGTCTATTGAATAAATTGAAATTTCATAAGGGAGTATATCTTCGAAACCAACACCGGAATTATAAGTGATGCTAAACTGATCGGCTGCAGTATTAAGGTTTCCAGCAGCATCCTGAGCAAGTCCGGCATTAATATCTACTGTAACCTCACCATCTGTAGTTGGTGTAATATCAGCAGTAAATGTAATATTATCAGAAGTATTAAGATTAGCTACCGCTCCGTTACCAACTGCAATATCACCTATTTCAAAACCGGTAACCTCTTCACTAAATTCAATAGTTACTTCAAAAGGAGAAACATTTGTTGGATCAGATTCTGTTGATGTTATTGTTACTGATGGTGATGTAGTATCGTAAGTAATATTTGCTGTGTTGGATTCATTATTTACATTACCAATTGATGTTTCGGCTACACCGGCAGGCACCAACACAGAAACTAATCCATCACTATCCGGTGTAATATCCACAGTAAACAAGATACTATCAGATGTTACCAGGTTACTTGCACTTGCATTAGTAACAGTAATGTCGGTTAATTCAAATTCTGTTACTTCAATCTCAAATACAATATCAAATGATATTGGCGATACATTTGTAGGATCTGATTCAGTGGTTGAAACAGTAACATCAGGTTTTATTCCATTAAATTGAATAGAAAACTGAGTTGCAGCAGTATTTTCATTACCAGCCGGATCAGAAGCAA
The DNA here is from genome assembly GCA_030611105.1 of Bacteroidales bacterium. Lineage (GTDB taxonomy): Bacteria > Bacteroidota > Bacteroidia > Bacteroidales > UBA12077 > UBA12077. The sequence goes on along the minus strand of JAUWQL010000037.1, from coordinate 15,764 downwards.
CATCGGCAAATACATCAACTGTTACAGAACCTACTACATCAGGTGTAATAGTTGAAGTAAATATAATGTTATCCGTAGTACTAAAATTATCCGCTGTACCATTACCAACAATAATATCTAATAATTCAAAACCTGTTACTGCTTCGCTAAATTCAATTGTAATATCGAAATCACTGTTGAATGTAGGATCGGGTTCTGTAGATGTTATAGTAACTGTTGGAACTGTACCGTCATAAGTAATACTAAATTGTGTTGCTGCAGTATTTCCATTGTCAGCTGCATCGATTGCAACATCCGCAGCAATATCAACAGTAACCAGACCATCTGCAGTTGGATTTATTTGTAATGTCCAGTCCTTATTATTACCATTTGGAGTAAATGTTCCTTTGGTTCCGTTACCAACTGTAATATCTACTATTTCAAATCCGGTAACCTCTTCACTAAATTGAATAGTTACTTCAAATGGAGAAACATTTGTCGGATCGGTTTCTGTGGATGTTATTGTAACTGTTGGTACAGTAATATCTTCTGTTGTAAAATTCCAATACGTTGTCGATGATATTCCAGTAAAACTATTCCCTTCACTATCATCAAATGCAGTTGCATCAATATTCACATAATAGCTTGTTTCTCCGGCGAAATCAGATGTTAAATCAACTGTAATTATACTTGTTTCATCACCTGTTACTTGAGTGGAAGTAACTTCTATTTGTTCAAATACAGCATCTCCTAACGATTCTTTAATAGTAATATAGCTTCCTGCTTGTGCATAAACCGGTTCATTAAATGTAATAATTAAATTAGTGTTTACAGCTACATCCTCATCATTATCACCGGGGCTTAATTCGGAGATTGCCGGATCATTAATATCTACACTTGTAAAATTCCATTTAATTTTATCATTTATACCTGCATAGCTATTTCCTGCTTCATCATCAAATGCAGTGGCATCTATTTGTACATAGTAATCTGTTAAACTTTCAAAATCAACAGTTGGATTTACAGTTATAATTGCTGTTCCGCTACCTGAAATATCAGAATTTACATTAAATGCTTGAACCAATACATCTCCTGCTGTTTTATACAGGTTAATATATCCTGTACCTGCTTCAACTATTTCATTGAAATTAATTTCAAGATCAGCATTTAAAGCCACTCCTGGTTGATCGTCAGTTGGATTTACAGATAAAATATAAGGATCGGTACTGTCATATTCAATTCTATAAGTTGTAGCAGCAGTATTATCGTTACCTGCAATATCGGTAGCCACACCCGCGTTAACATCTATCGTAACAATACTATCTTTTGTTGGGGGGGTTACATTAAAATTAAAAACTTTATTATCTGAAGTACTTATAGAACTTGTGCTTCCATTATCAATAGTTATATCGGTATAAGTAAAACCTGTAACTTCTTCGCTAAATGTTATTATAAACGGTATAGGATTCGTATTTGTTGGATCCAATTCGCTTGTAGATATTGTAACTGTTGGCACAGTTCCATCAACACCGGTATAATCGGCAAAAGAAGATAAACCTGTAACTGATAAAATATTATTTGTTGCATCGACTGTTGAGTACACAGTTCGTGCTGCACCATCGTATTCGGCAGCATAAATACTTGCTTCTGTACCAACTGCATCGGCTTGCAAATAATTAAAATCAGCATCATAATTAGGTGTTGTAATTCCTGAAGATGATAAAGTCCAATATCGACTTAAAAATTCGGAAGGACTATCATTATCAGGATGCTTAGCATCTGAAACATTTGCACCTACCCAGGCTGATGATAAAACAGTATAACTATTTAATGTAAAATCAACAGGCGAGTATTCAGCTCCTGAAGTATTATCTCCAATAGGGAAAATAAATGATCCTGCTCCGGTAACAGATTTTCTTAAGGTTCCGCTTCCATTAGTTACAATCATTCGAGTCGGCCCGAAAGTACCTCCTGATATTGATCCGGAGCTTCCTATTATAAGGTTGTTGCTATTTAAAGTAACAAGGCCATTTGACAGGCTTAATACATTGCCAACTTCTGCATCGGTAGAAAGACTCAATCCTGTGGCATTGTTTATGGTAAGATTCTCAAAAAGAGAAGGTGCAGTACCTGAAATACTTTGAGAAGTTGATCCATTAAATAATACTATTCCATCGCTATCAACATTAATAAGTATAGTATCATTTGTGGCATTATTTATCCAATCACCGTGCAGTTCTATCTTCCCATCCAGATCAATTCTACCATCTTTACCACCGGAAGAAGCATTAGTATAATCAGCTCCCGATCCTGTAATTTTCATGACAGCACCTGAATTAATAATCATTTTAGCGCCATTATTAATAAGCCCTGTTTGAGCAACAGCAAATAATGTCAGGGATACAAAACATAACAACAGAATGAGATGTTTTGATTTTTCGGATCTTGTAAGTTTGCTTAAAAAGATCATGATGTATATATTTTAATTAATACTCTATTTTTTTATATTTTAATGAAACTCCTCGCAGCAAGCTGACGAGGTATCTCAATGGAAACATTTTCTTATTTGCTCCAAGGAGCAGGGAATATAACCCATGAGATCCCTCGACTTCGCCCGGGATCCCTGCCTGCACTGCCGTTTCGGCAGGCAGGAGTTCGGCTAAATGATTTTGATTCTCAAAATCATAGTCTCACTGATTTAAGTAATTCTTTTATTTCTGCTATGTCCTGTTTTAGTTTTTTATTTTCTTCTATTAATAAATCAATTTTATCGTTTGTATCAATGGATTCTTCTAATTCAATATTCTTTATTTTAATAAGTTTTTGTAATTCATCAATTTGGGTTTGTTGTTCTTTTATTGCTTCGATTAAAAGCACTGATAATTTTGCATATTCAATTCCATAAACTTCACCGTAATCTTTTACAATCTCCGGAATAATCTTAATAGCACTATCAGGATCAATTCCTATTTGATTAATTTTATTCCCTTTTTTATCAGTTTTTGTATAATTTATTCCATTTAATTGCAATATTTTATCAAGAGAACTATTTAATTCTTTTTCACTTTTTAGCTCACTTTTTTTATCAAGGATAACAAATTCAGCCGCACCAACCTTGCCAGTAACAACTAACTTATATTCACCCACAGGATTATCATTTGCATCTCCATCAATAACAACCATCCTGCTATCAAATTCGCCATAGATTAAAGGCACCTTATAATTCATATCGTTAACTGCATTAATACATAATCTATAAGAACCGGTTTCAAATCGTCCTGCTTCGGTACCAACAAAAACATTATAAGAACCATCTGTATTAGCAGCTCCTGCCCAACGTCCAAGATATGTATTATGGTTTCCCTGATAATTTTCATAACCGGATTGATACCCCAAGAAAGTATTTGAACCACCTATCTCACTTTTAAATCCACTTTCGTAACCTATAAATGTATTAAAACTTCCTTCTTCAACATTTCCTCCTAAATTATTTAAGCCTGCCTGATAACCAAGGAATATATTATTGAATCCCTCATCATTACTATAACCCGCCTTGTAGCCGATAAAAATATTATGATTACCTTTATCAGGGCCACCATCTCCTAAATTATCACGACCACTTGCATAACCCAGAAAAATATTTTTTGATCCCATAGTATTAGAATAACCACTACTATCTCCGGCAAAAAAGTTATAAATCCCTGTTGTGTTATGTACGCCACTATTACGACCAATAAAATAGTTTTTAGAAGAAAAGTTAATAAAACTGCTTGTTGATGTTGCTTTTGCAGAGGTACGGCCACTAACAGCAAAGCCTCCGACTTTACCTTTAGAATTTGTTTCATCGACATAAATCCTGGTACTATCAACGGTTGCAAAAATAATGTCAGTTGTAACACCTTTTGCCGAAGTTCTGCCACTAACTGCAAATCCACCAACTTTACCTTTAGCATTAACAGTATCATTAATATATATTCTTGCACTATCAGGAGTAATTACCAGGTAATCATTTATATCTCCTTTTGTCGAAGTCCTGCCACTAACTGCAAAACCTCCTACCTTTCCTTTTACGCCGATTGGCACAATAATCTGAACACCATCATCATAAACCGCAAAAATAGTATCTCCATAGATATTAATTACATGAAACAGCGGTCCTCCAGTACCAGACGAACCTACCTGAGAGAAACTCGTCCACATACTGCCATTATAATAAAAAAAGTTATTGAAATCGGTATCATAAACAAGTAAACCTGTTGCCGGAGAATCCGGAAAAGAAGCTATAGCTAATCGTTGCTCAGTTGTCATTCTTGGAACCAGCATTCCTTTATCTGTTGACATAACATCAAGCATTGCCGTTTCGTCTGGAGTATAAGAATCATTATCTGTAATAGCAATATTTTGTGCTTTTAATCCAACACTTATTATTACCAGTAGTAATAATAAAATCAAATGTTTTTTAATGATATTCATACTTTGTTTCTTATTTTAATAATTCTTTAATTTCTAAAATTTCTTTTTCTAATATAAAAATTCGATCGATATTTTTCTTTAAGTCACGATTTTCAATTTTCAGCAGTTTTATTTCATTATTTAATTGTTCGATATAAATGTGAGCTTTTTCAAGTTCTTCCAAAATAGCTTCTCTTCTCTCAATCATGTCGTAACCATCAGCATTAATAGCCTTTTGACCTTTTAATGCAGGGAGATGCTTATTTCCCCACATAAACTCAGCATGTTCATCAATACTTTCAAGTTTATAATATTTTTCAAAAACAAAATCAGCTGACTTTAATGACTTACCTCCAGTTAAAGTACCTGTTATATGCAAATCACCATCAATTTGTACCATCTCACTACCGGTTGTAAAATCACCATAAATAAGCGTTGTTGTTGAATTATTGGCTATATGCAATTTATCGTCTCCCGGTTCGCCATCACCAGCATAGTATCCAATAAATACATTTCCACTTCCAGTACTGGTTTGGCCTGCTCCTGCTCCTACAAATGTATTATTATCACCATCGGCATTAGAACTTCCGGTACCACGGCCTATATATACATTATAATTTCCATTGAGATTAAAACCGGCAGATGCACCTAATAAGGTATTATTATCACCTGCTATTGCTGTAGTCCCCGATGCTGTTCTGTCTCCTACAAATGTATTTCCATAAGATTGACCACGATTATATCCTGAACGTGTTCCAATAAAAATTGAATTTGCAGTAGTTATGCAATTATATGCAGCATTATTACCAATAAAGATATTTTCCTCACCATCTTCAGCTCCTGTAAAATTAAGTCCAACTTCGTTACCAATAAAAACATTTAGTGCGCCATCGACATTACTAGTTCCTGCATTAAAGCCAATAAACAAATTGCCATTACCCCATTCCGATTTCATTCCGGCTTCATATCCAATAAAAGTATTATACTTTCCTGTTGTTATAGACTCGCCCGCTTTGTGTCCTATAAAATAATTATTAGGTGATAAATCAAGGAAACTGTTTGTTATTGTGGTTGCTTTTGAAGAAGTACGACCACTAACAGCAAATCCACCAACCTTTCCTTTAACACTAACTGTATCATTTATATATATTCTTGCACTATCAGGGGTAATTACCAGGTAATCATCCATATCTCCTTTTGCCGAAGTCCTGCCACTAACGGCAAATCCTCCAACCTTACCTTTTGCTCCAAACGGAACTGTAACTTTTGCTCCATCATTATAAACAGCAAAAACCGTATCGCCTGTAGCATTGAGAACTGCAAATAATGCACTTCCTGTTCCTGAAGTACTTTCTGATATAGCTAACCAACCTGAACCATCAAAATAAAAGAAACCGGAATTATCGGTATCGTAAACCAGTAATCCTGTTGCAGGATTTAATATATCATTACGCTGTATAGAATCTAAGCGTGGAATCAATAATCCTTTTGAATTAGATTGTATATCTAACATAGCCGAAATTTCAGCATCATATTCAGCACTATCGGTTATGGCAATATTTTGTGAAAAAAGAGAATATGAATTTGCTGCTACCGTAACAATTAAAATAAGTAATATTTTTATATTTAGCTTATACATGATATTATTAGTTATTAGTTATTAGTTATTAGGAGTCAACGCCTAAATAAGGTTGACCACTTTTACTTTCTTATTAACTTTATCTTGATAAACCTAACAGGTTTATCAAGATAACTATCGGGACTGTTAGGTCTTTGTTTACTATCCATTTATTTTTTAAGTTCTTCCAGTTCTTTAATTAAAAGATCTATTTGTTTTTGTTGTTTATTAATTTGTTGTTGTTGTTCTTTAATTGAATTAACAACAACCGGGATAATTTTTATATAATCAATACTTAGATATCCATCTTCAGTTTCAGAAATAAGTTCAGGTAATACTTTTTGTAATTCTTGTGCAATAAAACCTACTTGTTTTTTCAGGTTTTTATAATCTTTCCAATAAAAACTAACAGGATTTAATTCCAGAGTTTCGCTTAATCCATAGGTTAATGACTCAACTTTTTCTTTTAATCTTAAATCTGATGTATTCGTGAACGTACCCTGAACATAGACTGTTGAAGAAACGTTACCTAAATATATATTTCCACCCTCATAGTTTAAAAGCAGGTTTGTGGCTGTTGTACCTGATGTTCTGGCCATAATTTCATTTGCATCAAAAACCATATTGGCCCCTGTGCTGGATCCTATCATAAATACTCCAGTATTTGCTGTTGACAAAACTACATCTCTATTTCTATCAACATGCAAATATGTAGATGGAGTTGTTGTATTTAAACCAATACTTCCACCTTTAGATACAAAGCTATTTGTACTACCTTCATATAAGAATACATATTCATCATTGGCCTGCCAACCAAAACCTGCTTTATAAGTTCCGCTCTCCTGAAAAACAATTTGTTTAGTTGAGGTAGTGTTCCCATTTAGATTTAAATTAGTTGATTCTGTTGCATGATAAACTTCAAACTCTCCATTAATTTTTATTGTATTTGCAGTAAAGTCACCATAAATTAATGGCGTTGATGTATCAGCATTATCAATATATAAAAGATTTGAACCTGTTTCACTATGACCCGCGTTATATCCAATAAATACATTCCCACTACCTGTATTATTTCTTCCCGAATGTTTACCAATAAATGTATTCTCATTCCCTCCAGTATTCACCAATCCCGATTGGTGACCAACATAAGTATTGTCATGTCCCGTGGTATTATTCTGCCCTGCCTGAGGTCCAATAAATGAGTTAAAGCCCCCTGAATTATTCTTACCTGCATCATTTCCAAGAAATAGATTGTAACTACCTGCAGTAGCATCTATACCGGCATTATAACCAATTATTGTATTATAACTAGCATTTAAACTTCTACCTGCATTTTGACCTACTAATACATTAAACCGGCCATCTGTATTAACGTACCCAGCTTCATAACCAATAAAAATATTTCTACTGCCAAGGTAATCAAGTGCATCATTTCCAGATGTATTTCCAACATTACTAAAGCCAGCCTTATAACCAATAAAGATATTTTGATTTCCTCCTATATTACTTACTCCGGCATTATAACCTAAATACACATTTTGGTCTCCAGTCCGGTTATCTCGTCCTACGCTATCACCTATAAAAACATTATAGTCAGACTCCTGCAAATCATACCCGGCATAGTAACCCATTGCAATATTATTTTTACCAGTTAAATTATTATATCCTGATTTATAGCCCATAAATGTATTGTTAGAGCCCGATGTATTTTTAGCCCCAGCCTTATATCCAATAAAATTATTATAAGTACCAGTAGTATTTATACCTGCCGAATCGCCAATAAAATAGTTGTCAGGGAAAAGATTGATAATACTGGAAATTGATGTTCCTGCTTTTGATGAAGTCCGGCCACTAACAGCAAAGCCTCCTACTTTTCCTTTTGCTCCTTCATCAAATGTTATCCTGGTACTATCGGGTGTTACATATAAATAATTATCTTCGAATAAATCTTTTGTTGAAGTTCTACCACTAACGGCAAATCCACCAACTTTACCTTTTGATCCAAAAGGAATTGTAACTTTTGCTCCATCATTATAAACAGCAAAAACTGTATCGCCTGCTGCATTAAGGACTGCAAATAACGCACTTCCCGTGCCGGATGTATTCATTTGAGATATAGTTAACCAATCAGAACCATCAAAATAAAAGAAACCGGAATTATCGGTATCGTACACCAACAATCCTATTGCAGGAGAATCTATTGCATCTCGCTGTGCTGTTGTTAAGCGTGGAACTAATAATCCTTTTGAATTAGATTGTACATCTAACATAGCCGAAATTTCAGCATCATATTCAGCACTATCGGTAATAGCTATATTTTGAGAATTTACAACTAAACCTGAAAATACTAATATTAGTATTAAGACAAATTGGTTTAGTACTTTTGGTGTTGGGTAAATGTTTTTCATATCCCTGATGTTTTTAATTACACTTTAAAGAAACTTGATTTAGGAAAAACTTATGATAAAATCATAAGTTACAAGTTCGTACTTTATTTTGTATATATCAATTTTTATTGATGAATATTATAATTACATTGACTAAAAACGCATTATTTTTAAATAATAAATATTCTATTAGTTTTTGTTTAATCTTTCTTCGACAATCTCTAACCTTTTACTTAATTCAATATTTTGTTTTTCGTGTTTTTCTAATTTTTCTTTTAGTAACTTGTTTTCTCTAATTAACTCCTGAACCGCCTTTATTGTAACTATTTGAGCATTATAAGAATCTAACTGTAGAATTTCATTAGAATCTCCTTCTATATATTCTCCGCTTCCTTTAACCGATTCCGGAAAAACCTCCTTGTATTCCTGTGCAATAAAATTATAATAGTATTGATCTTTTACAGATGAATGCTTAGATTTCCAATAATCGGTATACTTAAATTTTACCGGTCGTAATTTTAAAATAGTTTCGAAAGAATTTTCAATATCCCGGATATCGGTTTTTATTCTTTTATCTGAATGAGCTGCCCAATCTCCAGCTGTAGTTTTGGATGCGGTTCCTTCTACTTCAAGTGCATTGGAAACAGGATTTCTTCCGATACCTAATGCATTGTTAATTCGAACCCAATCATTATCAAATTCACCATATATTAATGTACTACTGCTTGTTGCACTTGTATTTTCAATATACAATTTATGAGAACCTGTTTCATTATATCCTGCCGATTGCCCAATACATACGTTATTACCTCCAGTGCTATTCAATCTGCCTGAATTTTTACCAAGGTATGTATTATCATCTCCTGTTGTAGTAACACCACCAGCTCCAATACCAACAAAGACATTTCCATAACCTGAAGTATTAGAAGCACCTGAATTATCACCAATAAAAGTATTCATAAATCCGGATGAATTTTTCCAACCAGCCAATCTTCCTATAAATACGTTTGTTACACCATCCGTGTTTGACATACCAGCTCTCCAGCCAATAAAAACATTTCCCCAGCCTATATCATTGTCGATGCCAGTTTCATTTCCAATAAAAACATTTGATTTACCACTTTGGTTAGAATAGCCACTATTATAACCTAAAAATACATTATAGCTTCCTGTTGTATTAGATGTTCCTGCACTGTTTCCAATAAATACATTATAAGAACCAGTATCGTTAGCAAAACCGGTTTCATATCCTATGAAAACATTATAACTTCCACTATCACTTTCATAACCTGCTTGATAACCTGAATAATAATTATAGTTACCAATAGTATTTGAGTATCCACTTTCTAAACCTGAAAAAGTATTGCTGCTACCCGAAGTATTGTTGTAACCACAAAAGCTTCCTAAAAAAGAGTTATTTATTCCGGTAGTGTTTTTAGTACCTGCACCAAAACCAATAAAGGTATTATAATCACCATCTGTATTTGAATAACCGGTACTATCACCTATGAATGTATTATAGTTTCCTTCAGTATTGCTATATCCTGCCTGGTATCCATAAAACGCATTTAAGCTACCCGTTGTATTTGCCTGACCCGATTGATAACCCATGAATGCATTAAATAAACCATCGATGTTATTTTGACCACTCTCGTGACCGATAAAGTAATTATCCCTGGTCATATCCATAAACTTTCGAGACACTCCTTTAGTAGATGTTCTTCCACTTACAGCAAATCCCCCTACTTTACCTTTTGTGGTTAATGTGTCATTTATATATATCCTGGTACTATCGGCCGTAACAACAAAATATTTTTCCTCTCCTGCTTTTGTTGAAGTTCTTCCACTAACAGCGAAACCGCCAACTTTGCCTTTCACAGCTTCATTTACATAAATTTCTACACCATCAGGATAAACAGCAAAAACCACATTGCCATCTCTGTCTCTCACTGCAAAAAGTGTATCTGATTCTGTGAAATATAAAACAGGGTTATCAATAAATTTTGCCCGATTTGCAGTATTGGCATATAATGAATAAGGAACGGATAAAAGCTGAATTGTACCCATTTCGGTATAATCAGTTCCCGCATTCTCATCCAGTTCAATTTTGAGATAATAGTTATTAATACCCCAGTCTATTAAATTAAAAACACCGGTTTGATCAGTACCATTACCAATTTTAAGATTACACAAACCAAAATCGTTTGATTCAACACTATGTGATTCCTGGTAAACATCGGGACCTGTTTCAGTTCCTGAAATTATGGAAATTCTAAAACTTACATTTTGATTCTTGATTAATTCGCCACTATTATCTCTAATCACTGATTGATAATTAAAATAATTCGGAGATTGAGCAAGCAAACTAATCGAAAACAGTAAAATAATTCCGTTGAGTAATATTTTTTTCATAGTATATGGATTTTTGATTAAATGATTCAATTTAACAATAATTACTTACAATAAAAAACTGCTTACCATAAAATAACAGTAAACAGCTTTTATATAGATGAGAGCAAATTGTAATTAACTTACTTATTTTCAGCAAATCCGTGCTACGGCTTGCGGATTTAAGAAATTACAAATTCTATTTTACTTTTGCCCAACCCTTAAATAAAAAATCCTCTCTAAGTTTTTCTTCCTGTTCTATTTTATCATTGCTAAGAAAGACAAAGACAGCAACTTCGGTTGTTTTATTTGCTTTAATTGGATTATTGGGGTTTTTGGATTTTATAAGTATGTGAGAACCACAAAAATCAAGAATTTCTTTTCTGTTTTCCAGTTTGAAAAGATACCAGTCAGAATTTTCCGAAACGGTTTCTCTTTTTATTATGGTACCTTTATTGGGAAATAATCTTCTTAAATCTCTGTTTTTGGAAACAGAAATTATATCAAACTCTTCGCTAATTATATCATCTGGATTATGTTTTAATTTTAGAGTAAACTTTGGCAGCTTAATTTGTAAAGGTTTCCATTTACGGTGTTTAATGCTAATTGTACCAAGATTTGCTGAAATAAAAATAATCAAATATCCACCGGAAAGTAATGAACTTTTCAGGCTACTCCAGCCATCTTCATGACCAAACTTAAATGATATTGCAAGATACTGAAACATTAGAACTAACGATAACGTGTAAATGAGGTAATTCTGAAGTTTTTTTCTGTTTAGGTAAATATGTTCATCAAAAAACTCTGAATTACTTAATGAGTTAGAAATTAAGGTATTAAAGAATGATAAACAAAATACTAAAATTACCATTGATAACATTCCAAATCGGTTTACTATTGGATTAATTAACCAGAAATCATATAAACCATGAATTATTGCAGCCAATAAAAAATATTTAAGAAAATCTGTTAAAAAACCTTTACCTGATTTATATTTATTTAGCATTAATCCGTAAGCAGCAAGTGAAGTTAAAAACATATGAAAGACAACAGCTGTTAAAGCTCTGCCCATAATAATATGTGGACCATAACTATTAAAATATAGCAGGTTCTCGGCAAAAGCGAATCCTAATGCAGAAATCGAGCCATAAATCAGGTAATCAACAGGTTCGTTTATGGCTTTGGTATATTTTAATATTAAAATTACAGGCAGAATTTTTACCAGTTCCTCAATTGCACCAATCCCAATAATACAATAAAACAAATCATTTAAAATACCTCCATTCAGTTTAAATCCTGTAAACATAGAGTTTAAATCACTCAGCAGAAATGTAAATTCTGAAAATATAGCTCCCAACACAAATATCAGGAATATATGTTTCCATTTTTCGGGTTCGTAAATATCAATCCGACGCAAATAAAACAGCCAGCATAACATTACTAATAATGCACCTAAGAATCCTATTAAATTTTGATTTTGATAAGTATGACTAAAAACTGACCCGAAGTAAGCAATAAGGTTAAACTTAGATAAAAACATATACTCTTTTAAGATGTGACGGGAAATATTTTCTGGCATTGCGATCTTTCAATAATGTATAAAGATCATCTAATCTTTGTTGAGAATAATATAAATTGATGAGGTTTGAATATGCACCCTCAACATTTCCCCCGGCCTCAATTGCTTTGTGATAATATTTTTCAGCTTCATCAAAAGCCTCTATTTCCGAGTAAACCCGACCTATCGAATTATTCAAGTATTTTAACTTGTCGTTTGATACCTGTGTAAAATAAATTAAAGCATTATTGTGATCCTGTTTCATCGAGGAAATTAAACCCAAACAATAAAACCCGATATCATTTGCATGGCTATCGTGATAATCTGTGTAATTCCAATAATTATCAATTAAATATTTTTCGTTAATTACCCTGTTTGAAGGCGGAAACGAGAAGTAGTTTGTAATCAAACCGTAGTGATAATCAATATTGAGAGAATCTTTAGCTAAAACTTCCAGATAAATTAAATCTAAACGATCGTCTTGTTTTTCTTTAAGCACAAAGTCCAGTTTTTCCTTTGGGTCGTCAAAGCTTGGTGCATCAACAAACTGATTGATTAACAGCACAGCAATTGCAAAGCTTACTATTACAATAATTAAAGATTTTCTCATTTTGATTTTATTAGATACAATTTTTGATTTTATCTCGCGGATTTATCTGAAATAACTTTGGGTAATTTTTGTTCAAGTAACATTAAATCGGCTAAAACAATTGAAGTTACTGCCTCAATAATTACAGGAACTCTTAAAGCAATGCAAACATCATGACGGCCTTTTATTTTTAGTTCCTCTTTTTGACCTGTATTAAGGTTTATTGTTTGTTGTGCCTTTGATATACTTGATGTTGGTTTAACCGCAACTCTAAAAACCAGAGGATTTCCATTAGTTATTCCTCCATTAATACCACCGGCAAAATTGGTAAGGGTTTTCCCCGATGTATTAATTAATTGATCGTTATGTTCGCTACCAAACATTTTTGCAGCATTAAAACCCGAACCAAACTCAATTCCTTTAATTGCCGGAATTGAAAAAACAATATGACTTAATAATGATTCAGCAGAATCGAAAAATGGTTCACCCAGGCCAACAGATACATTTTCAGTTTTGCATTCTACAACACCACCTATAGAATCTTCATTTTTTATGGCATTATCAATAGCTTTTTCAACATTAGATTCACCACCGGCTTCAACAAGCCTGGCATTCACAGAAACAGGTTTAATCAGTTTTTTAGCAATAACACCGGCAGTTACCAATCCAAGCGTTAAACGACCTGAGAAATGCCCGCCTCCCCGATAATCATTATAAGCACCATATTTCATTTTGGCAGTAAAATCGGCATGTCCCGGACGAGGAAAACTGAACAAATCTTTATAATCGTCTGATTTGATATTTTTATTCTGAAAAGAAATTAGTATTGGCGCTCCTGTTGTAAAACCATTAAAAACACCTGATTCAATATTTGGTATATCGTCTTCAATTCTTGGTGTAGTTCCCTTTGCACCACTTTTACGACGAAGCAAATCTTCTGTAAATTCATCTTCTGAAATAGCCAATCCTGCCGGGCAACCATCAATCAACACACCAACCTGTTTTCCGTGTGATTCTCCGTAAATACTTATCCTGAATATTCTGCCAAATGAGTTCATAGTTATGCAATTTTTTCAGGAATGAAAATACAGATTTTTATTAGATCATCAAAATATGAAATAGATTATTATGATCAAACTGAATTATAAAGTTGAAGTAACTTAAGAAAAAAGGTTAAAGTTAATTAAACCTATATCCAAATGAAAAACTAATGGTATTTAAATACAGTTTATCTACTTTCATCTCATATGGAAAAAAATCTCTACTTGAACCTTTCTGAATATTTAAACTACGTCCATATTCTAACTCAAATACCAGCTTATTTAAATATGTCTTTAACCCTGCCTGATAACTTATAAAATAATCAGCGTATAATTGATGCTCTTCCATATTCAAGTCAACTATTGTATTATTACTTCTCATATTTATATTTGCAGATAATCCTCCAAATAAATTAATTTGATATTTATCGTTTTCAAATACATTATAACCCAGATTAAGAGGAATCTTTATTATACTAAATTCAGTATTAATATTCTCTGTAACTTTTTCCAGACTCCAACTATCAACAGAGTAAATTGTAAAATAATTATCATATGTTAAAGTTAAATTATATGAACTTCTATATTTTGAAATGAAAATTCCAGTTTCAAAATTAAACCTACTTTCTACAGGACTAATATCACAAAAAATACCTATATTATATCCAACATCCATTTTATTAGATGTAGTAAGTTCAAAATTTTTATCTTGCTCGTGAAATGGATAATTATAATCTACACCGGACTTAGAATCAATAAAAGATGTATTTAAACCTATTACTGTTCCATAAGATATTTCAAACTTTTGTGCCTTAATGCTTATGTTTAAACAAAGAAATAATATTATAAAAACAATGCTATTTTTCATCTTATATCTAGGTTTCTAAATCTTTAATTTGCCGTTGTAAATGTTTTCTGAGTAGAATAAACAATTCCTGCCTGATTTTGCTCATAACCACGAATGTTGTATTCAGTATTCGGACTAAGATTCTCAATTGTAACAGAATCACTCCCATCAGATATTGAAGAAAGTAAAGTATGATCTCCTTCAATACTGGGGCTCTGGCCTGTTCCATAACAAAATCCTGCTTCCCTAACTGTAGTGTATATTGGATAATAATAATCAAAATTTACAACAGCTGAAGTAGAAGTTGTTATTATGGTATTTATACGAAATGAACTTTCACTTATAGGTTTATCACCAGGATAAAAAGATAAGACTTCTCCATAAGCGGTACCTGCACTATTGGTCGCATAAGCTCTTACATAATGCGTATTCCTTA
Organism: Bacteroidales bacterium; assembly: GCA_030611105.1. GTDB lineage: Bacteria > Bacteroidota > Bacteroidia > Bacteroidales > UBA12077 > UBA12077. The sequence goes on along the minus strand of JAUWQL010000037.1, from coordinate 470 downwards.
AATTATAAGCTGCACCATGCCAACGTACAGCTATTTTGCTTGAAAAAATTCCAATACCGGAACTATCAATTGTATACCATGTTCCATAATCATCTATAAAAGGTGGATTTGACTCATCTTCTGTAGCACAAACACCTCTTTTTGTTACAGGAGAACCTCCATCATCAATTACTTCACCTCCCGTTGCAGCATACTCCCAAGTTACTTCAGTAATAGGAGATGTAATAACAGTAGGTAACTTAGTGTTTTCTGTACACCCAAATGCCAATGAGATAACTCCTAATATGATTACTTTAAATTTCATTTAATTTATATTTAAATTTAAATAATTGTAACTAATCAGTGTACTGTAAATTTGCAATAATTTTGAGAGAATTCAATATATTTTGATTGTTTTTAAGAACAGTATCTGTAACTGAACGCAGAACAGCAAAGTTGTATCCTCCTGTTGGCGATTTAAACTGCCCTGA